>NZ_JBARVQ010000838.1:0-9901 GCF_049646345.1 Albidovulum sp.
CACGTTCACGAAGTGCCATAGGATGTGGTTTGCCCATCACTGACCCCCATATCTGCCATACAGACAGGGAATCACAGATCAAGCATCGGGGGAATCCTGAATCTCGAAAACCGCAACACGCTCTAGACGGCATGCATTCTAAAACTTCGCCGCGACCGGCGGCGGCGTCACCGCCCGGCGCTTCAATTGCGCCTCGCGCCAGGTCATGTAGCTGATCGCTGCGATGATCATCGCTCCGCCCGCCAGAACCAGCGGATCGACCACTTCGCCAAAGGCGAACCATCCAAGCAGAGTCGCCCAGACGAGTTGCAGGAAGGTCACCGGCTGCGTCACCGTCAGGGGGGCCGCAGCAAAGGCCCGGGCCATCGTATAATGCCCGATCGTGGCAAATCCCGCGACCACGGCAAGCCAGCCTAACTGCTCCCATGTCGGCGGCACCCAGACGGCCCAGGCCAAAGGCGCTAGCCCGACCGTAACCATCAGCGCCAGAAGCGCGATGATCGTGCCGGGTGCTGCCAGCGCCGACAGGCGTTTGGCAAAGAGAAACGAAAGGCCGAAACAGATCGCAGCCCCCAATTGGCTCAGATGCCCCTCCGTAATCTCACGAAATCCCGGCCTGAGAATGACAACAGCCCCCACCAGCGCAATCGCAATCGCAGCCATGCGCCGGAAGGCCAGCTTCTCCCCCAGAAACAGCGCTGCCCCCACAGTGACAACGATGGGGTTGAGATAGCCGATGGCCGTGACCTCGGCGACGGGAATGCGCGCCATGGCGTAGAACCAGAGGACAACCGCCATCACATGCAGCACACCGCGCGTCAAAGCAAGCTTCCAGACCAACGGTGCGATCCCCCGCTTGAGGGCGGGCAACAGCATCGGGGCAAGGAAAAGGATGCCATAGACAAAACGGATGAAGGCCGATTGCGCCGCAGGCAGGCCGGTGCCGAGATGGCGCACCACGCCGGTCACGACGACGAAACAAAGCCCGGTGACCAGCATCCAGAGGATACCGGCGAGGGGGCGATTTTGATCCTGTGCAGTCATGGCGGCGACATGACCCGATCCCGCCACCGGTGGCAAGGTCAGAAAAGCGCGAGCCGCAGCGCGATCCCCGCCATGATCAGCGCGACGATCCCGTCGAGTATCCGCCAGGCGGCGGGCCGGGCGAAGACCGGCGCCAGAAGCCGCGCGCCATAGCCGAGCGAGAAGAAGAAGGTGAAGGAGGCAATCACGGCCCCCATCCCGAAAGCCGCCTCTCGTCCGGGATATTGCGCGGCAACAGAACCGATCAGCACGACCGTATCGAGATAGACATGCGGGTTCAGCCAGGTGATCGCGGCAAGGGTCAGGATCACACGCATGACGGCCGCCGTCCCCGCCGCGCGGGGCTGCAACGCCTCGCCGCCCTTGATCGCCGACCATGCCGCGCGCAGGGAATACAGCGTCAGAAACGCCACCCCGCCCCAGCGCAACACCTCGCCCAACCAGGGGGCGGCGGCACTCGCCAGTGCGAACCCCGTCACTCCGGCGCTGATCAGCACCGCGTCCGAAAGGGCGCAGAACAGGACAGAGATCAGCACATGTTCGCGCTTAAGCCCCTGCCGCAACACAAAGGCATTCTGCGCCCCGATGGCGAGGATCAGCCCCAGCGCCAGTTGAAATCCCGACAGTCCCGCAGCAAGCATCACGTTTCCTTTCGCAGCTTGCCTAGCGGGCGGCAGGGGCTTAATCAATTTAAAGATACTAACGTAAATTAAGACTGCCTAATGATCGACCCATCCCAGCTTCAAACCCTGACCGCGATCCTTGATACCGGTTCCTTCGACGCCGCCGCCGCCCGGCTCGGCGTCACGCCCTCGGCCGTGTCGCAGCGTCTGAAGGCGTTGGAGGACCGGCTCGGCACCGCATTGATCATCCGTGAACAGCCTGCAAGGGCGACCGAGGCGGGCCTGCGCCTTGCCCGCCATGCCGAGGATGTGCGGCTGCTGGAACAGGGGCTTGCCGCCGATCTTGGCGCAGGTCTTGCGGCAGAGCGACCGGTGGTTCGGATCGCGGTCAATGCAGACAGCCTCGCGACCTGGGTCTTGCCGGCGCTCGTCGCCGCACCTGATCTGCTCTATGACCTCGTCATCGACGATCAGGACCATTCGGCCGATCTTCTCAGGCGCGGCGAAGTGCAGGCGGCGGTCACCGCCCATGCCGCCCCGGTCACCGGCTGCGATTGCCATGCGCTTGGCGCATTGCGCTATGTCGCCACTGCCAGCCCCGGTTTCGTGGCGCGCTGGTTCCCGGACGGCATCACCGCCCAAAACCTTGCCCGCGCGCCTGCCATGACCTTCAACCGCAAGGACCGGCTGCAACGCGACTGGGCGGCGGCGATGGCCGGAAAACGCATCCCCCTGCCGAGCCACCACCTCGCCTCAAGTCAGGCTTTTGTCGAGGCCGCGCGGCTCGGCCTTGGCTGGGGCATGAACCCCGAACCACTGGTGCGCGACGACATCACCGGGGGCCGCCTTGTCGCACTTGCCCCCGACCGGCCGCTTGACACAGAGCTTTACTGGCAGGTGAACCGCCTGACCGCACGCGCGCTTGCACCGCTGACGACCGCGATCCGAAAGGCGGCCAAGACCAGCCTTCTGCCCTCGGAGTGACCAGCACT
Source organism: Albidovulum sp. (assembly GCF_049646345.1). Taxonomy (GTDB): domain Bacteria; phylum Pseudomonadota; class Alphaproteobacteria; order Rhodobacterales; family Rhodobacteraceae; genus Albidovulum. The sequence goes on from NZ_JBARVQ010000838.1 coordinate 2,660, forward strand.
ATGCGACCGCTTCAGTCGCCAGTTTGCGGATGCGCCCGATCATTGCCCTGAGCCCGTTCGAGCGCTGCGACGACAGATGTTCGTCAAGGCCAAGACGCCCCAGTTCGGCCCCGGCATCAACCGCCAGAACCTCGGTCACGGTCAGGTTGGAGTAAAGCGCATGCAGAACCGCGATCAGGCCGCGTACGATCATAGCATCGCTGTCGCCCTGAAAATCGAACCGGGCCGCTGCCCCCTGCCCTTCGATCCGCGGCAGGAACCAGACCTGACTGGCGCAGCCCTCGACCTTGGTCGCGGGCACCTGGAACGCCGCATCAAGCGGCGGCATTGCCTTGCCCAGTTCGATCACATGGCGATAGCGGTCTTCCCAGTCGTCGAGAAACTCGAATGTCTCTGCAATATCCTCGAAGGCTTCGGTCGCCATGATGCTCTCCGTATCCGCAGCCTTTGACCTAGTGGCAAAGCCCGGCAACGTCCAGACACCGGGGCCCCTTTTCACAACCCTCCGAATGGGCTAGGCAGAACGCGGGAGCTGGAAGGGAGCCGCCACGCATGAGATTGCCTGTCATCGGTCTGCTGATCCTCACGCTGACGCTGAGCGCCTGCGGCAAGGTCCGCGAAAGCCGCCTTAATCCGTTCAACTGGTTCGGACGGTCGGAAGTGGTGGAGGCACCCGCAGACGGCGTGGTGCCGGGTCGCCCCTATGACACGCGTATTCTGGTGTCTCAGGTCATCGATATGGAGGTCGCCCAGTATCCGAGCGGCGCGATTATTCGCGCAACCGGCCTGCCGCCGACCCAAGGCTGGTGGAAAGCTGACCTCGTTGCCGAGAATGGCGGGTTGCCGGTGGATGGCGTTCTGACCTATCGCTTCGTGATTGCCGAACCGCTGACGCCAAAGCCGGTCTCGACGCAGCAATCGCGCGAAGTGACGGCGGCGACGCACCTGTCCAACGTCAAGCTGGCCGATGTCCGGCAGATCGTCGTGGTCGGCGCCCAGAACAGCCGCGCCAGCCGACGCTAGTGGCAGGATCATAGGCCGCAGACTATTGCCGCATGTTTGTCCGCCTTGCGCCCTTTGCGTTCGTTGGGACGCGCCACGTAAGCCGGGCGAGTGCCTGCCCGTGGGGTGGCGCAGCGACCATTGTTCAGGGTGCTTTATGGCAGCAAAGCCCCTCTGACCTCATGCGATGCGCGCGGCCGCAAAAGCGCCAGCCCGCCGGGACGGGCAGGCGCTCGCCCGGCGCGCGTCGCGCTTGTTCCGGGCGAAAGAGGTACTTCGCGATGAATGCCAGTTCAGACCGGCACGACCCGTACTGCACCACCTTTGGCCGAGAGCGCGATCTCGCCCCGGCAAAGCCGCATCGCGTCACTGCCGAAGACCTCGCCGCGCCAGCCCTTGAGGGCCGGGACGGTTTGCTCACCGGCGGCCAGCGCGTCAAGATCGCCGGATGAGGCGATCAGCTTTGGCGCGACGCCTGCCTGTTCAGACTTTGCCTTCAACAGCACGCGCAACAGATCGGCCAGCGCGGTGTTGACCTGCAACTGTTCGCGGCTGGTATCGGGTTTGGGATAATCCTCGGGGCTGACTGCCATTCCGGCCTTCACCGCCGCGAGGATGCCCTCGGCAATGTCGGCCTTGCGGCCTTCGCGCAGCAAGAGCCGCGACCGGCCCAGCTCCTCGACCGTCGACGGTTTGGTCGATGCCAGTTCCAGAAGCGCGTCATCCTTGAAGACCCGGCTGCGCGGCACATTTCGCGTCTGGGCATAATCCTCACGGAAACGCGCAAGCTCGCGCACGATCGAAAGGAAGCGCCCCGAATTGGTCCGTGTCTTGACCCGCATCCAGGCCTCTTCGGGCCGGTTGGTATAGGTCTCGGGGTCAAGAAGCACCGCCTCTTCCTCTTCGACCCATTTCTGGCGTTCGGTGCGCCGCAATTCCTTGTCGAGAAATTCGTAAATCACCCGCAGATGGGTGACATCGGCAATGGCATAGGTCTTCTGCGCATCCGACAGCGGCCGACGCGACCAGTCGGTAAAGCGCGAAGTCTTGTCGAGCGACTGCTTGGCGATCTTGCGCACCAGCGTCTCGTATCCGACCTGATCGCCGAAACCGCAGACCATGGCCGCGATCTGGGTATCGAACAGCGGCTCGGGAAAGACATTGCCCTCGACAAAGAAAATCTCAAGATCCTGCCGGGAGGCGTGAAACACCTTCACCGTCCCCTTGTGGCGGAAGAGATCGTAGAGCGGCTCAAGCGAAAACCCCTTTGCCAGGGGATCGACCAGCACCGCCTCACCGTCCTCGCCGGGAAGCGCAAGCTGCACCAAGCACAACTTGGAGTAATAGGTGCGTTCGCGAAGAAACTCAGTGTCGACGGTGACATAGGGGCCTGCCTTGGCTTTCTCACAGAAGCTGGCAAGCTGTTCGGTCGTTGTAATCGTGCGCATTAACCATCCGTTTCGGTCGCGGGGTCATCCCGCTGGTCCGGCTGTCATATGCGATGCCGGGCAGTTTGAAAAGGCCGGGGGAGCTTCGTGCCGGAGTGGTGCATTTCCGCCATGAACGGGGGCTTAAGAAACCGTCTTGAATGCTATACAACTTCAGGTAGATCGAATCCAAAAAACCAGTCTATCCCGGTGGCACCACAACAAAGGAGTTCACTGTGGAACAATCGAAAATCCTGACCGCCAACTCGACCATCACCGCTTATGGCTTCGCCTCCGCTGCCTTTGCGAACGCCTATATCCGTATGGATGGACAGGGTATCACCCAGGGTGATCCGGCAGGTGCCGGTATCGTCAATGCGCAGATCGGCATGGGCCCGTGGGAACAGTATTCGCTGACCCCGCAGGCAAACGGCACCTTTGGCCTCGTCTCACGCCAATGGGACAACGTGGCGGTCCGGATGGGTGACAGGATGATCGCCGAGGGCCAGCGGTTGGTGAACTGCCAGTTCGGTGTCGGACCCTACGAGACCTACAAACTGCTGGTGACAGGTCCGAACCTCTTCACCTTCGAATCGACCGCCCATGCAGGCTGGTATCTGGCACTCGATACCGAAGGCCAGACCAAGCCGAACGGCGTGGGTGTGGGCAAGGTCTATGGCACCCAGACGCTGGATGCCAAGGCGCAGTTCCAGTTCATCCCGGGCACTTAAGCCAGGGTGACGGGCGTCCGATCTTCGGCCGCGAAACGCCGCAGGACCGCCGGATAAAGCCGGTGTTCCTGCACAAGAACCCGGGCGGCCAGTGTTTCGGCAGTGTCGCCCGGCGCGATGGGCACCAGGGCCTGCCCGAGAATCGGCCCGTCGTCGAGAACCGGCGTCACTTCATGCACCGTGCAGCCCGCTTCGGCATCGCCCGCATCGAGCGCGCGCTGATGGGTATGAAGGCCGGGATATTTCGGCAGGAGAGAGGGGTGGATGTTCAGCATCCGCCCCTCGAACCGTTCAACGAAGGCAGGCGTCAGAACCCGCATGAACCCGGCAAGGCAAAGGATATCAGGTTCGGCGGCAAGGATCGGTTTCAACAGCTCTGCCTCAAACGCCGTGCGGTCCGTGCCGAAGGGGCGGTGATCGACGGCAGCCGTTGCTATGCCCATCGCGGCGGCCTTCTTCAGCCCGCCCGCCTCTGGATCATTGGAGGCGACCAGAACCGGCCGCGCGGGGTGATCCCCCACCATACTTTCCACCAGCGCCACCATGTTGGAGCCGCCGCCGGAAATCAGGATCGCGACACGTTTCACAGAAGGCGGCCCCGATAGGCGACCCCCTGCCCTTTCGTCACATGGCCAAGCAGATGTACCGTCTCGCCCTCGGCCTCCAGCAAAAGCCGGATATCGGCGGCGCGGTCGGCGGCGACAACAACAATCATGCCGATGCCGGAATTGAAGGTCTTCAAAAGCTCCGCCTCGGCCATGCCTGCAGTTTCGGCCAGCCAGCGGAAGACCGGCGGCAGATCCCATGCGCCAAGATCAACCTCAGCGCCAAGCCCTTCGGGCAGGACCCGCGGCAGGTTCTCGGTCAGACCACCACCGGTGATGTGGGCAAGGGCGTGAACGCCCCCGGCGCGCACCGCCGCCAGCGCCTGTTTCACGTAAAGCCGGGTGGGCGCCAGCAATTCCTCGCCCAATGTGGCGGAGCCGAAGGGCGCCTTCGCATCCCAGCCGAGGCCCGACATCTCTACCACCTTGCGGACAAAGGAATAGCCGTTGGAATGGACCCCGTTCGAGGCGAGGCCGAGAAGCACGTCACCCTCTTCCACGCCTGCGGGCAGATCCTGCCCCCGCTCCATCGCGCCCACGGCAAAGCCCGCAAGGTCGAAATCGCCCTTGTGATACATGCCCGGCATCTCGGCCGTCTCACCACCGATCAGCGCGCAGCCCGACTGGGCGCAGCCCGTCGCAATGCCTTCGATGATACGGGTGGCCTGATCGACGTCGAGCTTGCCGGTCGCGAAATAGTCGAGGAAGAAAAGCGGCTCTGCCCCCTGACAGACCAGATCGTTGACGCACATTGCCACAAGGTCGATGCCGACCCAATCCACATTGCCGGTATCGATGGCGATACGCAGCTTGGTGCCCACCCCGTCGGTCGCGGCGACCAGAACCGGATCGCTGTAACCCGCCCCCTTCAGATCGAAGAGCGCGCCGAACCCGCCAAGTCCGGACATGGTGCCTGGGCGCTGGGTACGTTTGGCCGCAGGCTTGATCCGCTCGACAAGCGTATTGCCCGCATCGATATCGACACCTGCATCGGCATAGGTCAGGCCGTTCTTGATGGTCATGGCAATCCCCCGGAATCCGTCGCCGCCGCGATACCCGAAACCGGCCGCGGGGGCAACGCGCGATCAGCGCGAAACCCGCATCCGCGCGCCCTGTCGGGCACCGAACCCGAAGAAAAAGCGCGAAATGAATAGCGCAATGGCCGAGTAGACGAATAGCACGACAGCAAAAATCACAACCCCATCGGATTCTTCCGCCAAAAACTCCTGCATCGCGAGCCATAAAAGCTGAGCAAACAGCACACCTTGGATTGACGCAAACCACAAGGCAAAGCGCCATGCCTCCGGCGGTGCCGCCGCCCGACCGGTATGGCGCCCGAAACTCATCCCCGCCACGAGGGCCGGGATGAGGAGCGAGATGACAAGGCAGCCTGCGTAAAACAGCGCCGCGCCGGACCGGAACGCGATGCCACTCACGAGGAGCACCAGCGCCTCCGTCAGGATCAGCCCGAGAGCGTAAACAACAGTCACCCGCCAAAACCCAGGCATCATGCACCCTCCTTCACTCACCACTTAGTCTTGCCAGTCAGCCTGCGTAAAGGTGTTGACCCCGCCTGCGCCCGGGACGAAGGCGAAACGACAGACTGCTGAACGGGCCCGTCTACACCCCGCCACCTGCATCGGTCAGCGCATATCCCCGTCCGGCGCGGGCGATCCGGCAGAACCCGTCCCGACCCAGATGGGCGCCGAGAACGAGGCGTTCGCCACCTGCCAGGTCTTCAAGCATCGCCGTGCGAGTTGCCACGGCCTGATCCGGATCGGTGTCATAGATGACAGACCAGCCGGGGTTGGCCATCTGATAGGGCGGGTAATGCAGCAGATCGCCCAGAATCAGCGCCTCCTGCCCTCCACAGCGCAGCGTCAGGCCGATATGACCCGGCGTATGCCCCGGCAATGGCAGCACGGATATGCCCGGCGCAATGATCTGCCCTGCCGTCACAAGCCCGGTCCGCCCGGCGTAAGGCGCGACCGCATTCCGCGCCCGGCCAAAAGAGGCCTGATCGTCTGCGGTCAGACGGTCGAAGATCCCGGGATCATGCTTGTGACGCCATTCCCCGGCCGCGATCAGCAACCGCGCCCGCCCGAACCGCGCCGCGCCCCCGGGCGTCGAAAGCCCGCCATAGTGATCGGAATGCAGATGGGTGACCACGATCTGATCAATTTCATCCGTGGAGACACCCGCGTCGGCAAGGCTTTGATGGAAATGCCCGGTACCATCGGCGGACGCGGAGGGTGAGCTGGTATCGACAAGGGTTGTCACCCCGTCATGCCGGATCAGGAAGGCCGCCACCGGCAGGCGGACCGCATCGCCCGGCACATGGTCCAGCAATGCAGGGTCGAAAGCAGGAAAAATCGAATTCGGCATTTCCATCTGCCCGTCGGACAACCAGGTGATCGTCGCCGGGCCCAGCTGCAAGTGCCTGAAGGAACGTGTCACGGTCTGTCCTCACGAAATACAGTAAGCGTGCAGTGGTTCGCATGCTTGACCACGACGCGCCAGCCCCCTAATCAGTCTCAGGCCGGGCCTGTAGCTCAATTGGTTAGAGCAGGGCGCTCATAACGCCTTGGTTGGGGGTTCGAGTCCCTCCGGGCCTACCAAAACCATCAAGTATTTGTTTTTATTAACGTTTACAACAGCCCAAAGGGGGCTTGCCGTACCCCGAATGCCAAAAGCGGCCTACAATCCAGATGGCCCCGCAAACTCATGTCGAATCTGCTGGCCGACAGAGCCTTTCAAAACGGCCTGTCAGCGCATCGCCTCGATTTTCACCGACGCCCCAGCGGCAGCCCCAAGCAAAATACCCGTACCTCTCAGGCCGTCTTATACCGTTATTGCGGTTTTGACTGGCAGGTGGGCCCCGGCTTGGCTATGTCGGACCCGCGATCAGACCCCAAGGAGAGAATAATGTCCGATATCATCCGTCACGAGACTGGCAAGCGCATGTCGCCCGCCGTTATCCATAATGGCGTCATCTATCTTGCCGGCCAGGTGGGCGAGCCGACAGGCGATGCCACCAGCCAAACCCATGAGATTCTGGCCAAGATCGAACGGCTTCTGGCATTGTCGGGATCGGACAAGACCTGCATCTTGCGCGCCGAAATCTGGCTGGCCGATATGTCTGATTTCGACAAGAAGAATGCGGTTTGGGATGCCTGGGTTGCGCCCGGTCACGCCCCTGCCCGCGCCACCGGCGAATCCAAGCTTGCCACACCAGATTATCTGGTCGAGATCATCATCACGGCCGCACAGAAATAAGAAAAAGGGCTATCCGCCCCTTTAGGGGCGTCCATTGGGTTCGATCCAATGGACGCTTCTTGCGGGTTCGCGTCCCCCCGCGACCTGACAGGCTTAGCCTTTGAGGGCTTTGACCATCACGCAAAGAATTTCGAACATGATGGTTGCACCCAGATAGGCGGTATTACCGGATGGGTCGAAAGGTGGCGACACCTCCACCAC
>NZ_JBARVQ010000839.1:0-1679 GCF_049646345.1 Albidovulum sp.
GGAGTATCCCGCCCCGGCTGCAGCCTTCATGACGTCGGGCACCGGCTCCAGATCCTCGACCATGCCCGCCATGGCGGCCACCGCCACATGGAAGGCGCGGAGCGCGTCGAACGTCGTCTCCTTGTCCTCCTGCATGTCCTTGGAATAGGTCAGCGGCAGGCCCTTCATCACCATCATCAGCCCGACATTTGCCCCCATGATCCGCCCGACCTTGGCGCGGATCAGCTCGGCCGCATCAGGGTTCTTCTTCTGCGGCATGATCGACGATCCGGTGGAGAAGCGGTCCGAAAGCGCCACAAAACGGAACTGGGCCGAGGACCAGATCACCAGTTCCTCGGCAAAGCGCGACAGGTGCATCGCCGTGATCGAGGCGGCGGCAAGGAATTCCAGCGCGAAGTCGCGGTCGCTGACAGCGTCGAGCGAATTGGCCGCAGGACGGTCGAAACCCAAAGCTGCTGCTGTCGAATGCCGGTCGATGGGGAAGGACGTGCCGGCAAGCGCCGCCGCCCCCAGCGGGCATTCGTTCATCCGCTTGCGCGCATCGGCGAACCGGCCGATGTCGCGCGAGAACATCTCGACATAGGCCAGCATATGATGGCCCCAGGTCACCGGCTGCGCGGTCTGAAGGTGGGTGAAGCCCGGCATCACCCAGTCGGCCCCGGCCTCTGCCTGTCCGATGAGCGCGTTTTGCAGCGCGGTCAGGCCGGTTATGGCCGCATCCGCCTGATCGCGGACCCAGAGCCGGAAATCGGTCGCGACCTGATCGTTACGGCTGCGCGCCGTGTGAAGACGCCCGGCCGGTTCGCCGATAATTTCCTTCAGCCGCGCCTCGACATTCATGTGAATGTCTTCAAGCGCGGTCGAAAACGCGAAGTTTCCGCCCTCGATCTCTGACAAGACCGTGAGCAGGCCTTCCCGAATGGCCTCTGCATCTTTATCGCTAATGATGCCTTGTGCCGCGAGCATCGCCGCATGGGCACGGGACCCTGCAATGTCCTGGGCATAAAGCCGCTGGTCGAAGCCGATCGAGGCGTTGATTGCCTCCATGATCGCGTCGGGCCCGTCGGCGAAACGCCCGCCCCACATTGCGTTCTGGGTCTTGTCGGTCATGGTCACGCCCCCGGAGGCTTTTATGCGCTGGTTATCCTCTGCCGTCCTCTACACGGCCCTTGCACTCGGTGCAAACACCGCCTTGGCGGGCACGGCCGAACTGGAAGCCCTGCGCGAGGGGACGATGAAAAAGCTGGCCTTCGCGGCCGAACCCGCAGCGGTTCCGGCTACGCGTTTCACCGATCCGGCGGGGGCTGAGCATTCTCTGGCGGACTGGCAGGGCAAATACGTTTTGGTGAATTTCTGGGCGACCTGGTGCGCACCCTGCCGCAAGGAGCTGCCCGCGCTTGACGCGCTGAACCGCGATTATAGCGGCGACGGTTTCGAGGTCGTGACCATCGCCACCGGCCGCAATCCGGTTCCCGCCATCGAGCGGCTGTTTGCGGAAGAGGGGGTCGCGACCCTGCCGGTCCTGCTCGATCCGAAACAGGCGCTGGCGCGTGACATGGGGGTGCTGGGCCTGCCGGTGTCGGTGATCCTTGATCCCGAGGGCCGGGAAATCGCGCGGATGTCCGGCGATGCCGAGTGGAACAGCGACAGTGCCCGCGCCATCATCGCAGAGCTTCTGA
>NZ_JBARVQ010000840.1:0-3192 GCF_049646345.1 Albidovulum sp.
TCGCAGTCCCCGCCCCAAGATCCACACTCACCCCAAATACACCGCCTGCGAAAACATCACGGTCGTAATAGGCCCAATCAAACCCTGACCCCCCGTCGAGGCTGTCATCCCCACGCCCGCCAATGATCGTGTCCTGCCCCCCGCGTCCGTCAAGCAGATCGTCGCCGGTCCCACCGTCGATCAGGTTCGCGGCACTATCCAGTCGGATGACATCATTCGCCAAGGATCCGATCACCCCTTCGATCGAGCTGTATCGCGGGGTCGGTCCCCCTGTATTCGACGGAAACTGCCAATCGATCGTCAGAGCCGTCCTGGTTCCGGTGTAATCGACGGTATCAAAGCCCGCACCGCCGTCGAACAGATCATGCCCGCCGCCGCTGACAAAGACATCGTCGCCTTCGAGCCCGACAAACAGCTCGTCCTCTGCGGTGCCCATCAGGGTTTCGCCCAGAACCGTGCCCTGATGCACCTTCTGAGGCACACCGATTGCCACCGGAAAGCGTGTGATGTTCAGAAGTCCCCACGTCGTGAAATCCTGCATCAGCAGCGAACGCCCGTCCGAAGTCAGGATTGTCAGGAACTCCTGTCCGTAGCGGATCGTCGCACCGCTCGCGGTTGGCGTTATGATCAGTTCATCGACATTGCGCAGATAGGACCAGTACGACAGGTCGATCCGGTCCTTGCCCCATTCGAAATCCATGATGACATCGTCGACCCCGTCCTCGATCAGCACGAATGTATCCGCACCGTTGCCCCCTTGCAGATGATCGCTGTCGATGCCGTCGCGCAGGATATCGGCACCGGCACCGCCTGAAAGCGTGGCATCGCCGTAAAGCTGGACGAGGATATCGTCCTTTGCCGTACCGGTCAGCGTTCCGACGGTGTCGCCACCGATCAGTGTGGCACCCTCATTGCTCAGATCGAAGCGGAACATCGTCATCCCCGCCTCCAGGCCCGAGGTGACGAAGACCTGCAATTCGTTGCCCACAGGAACGATCTTGATCGCCGAAGCATGGGCCAGCGACATCGCGGCCGTATCAGACAGGGTCTGGACATGCAGAAGCTGGCCGCCGGGCAGCAGCGTAAGCAGGGTCAGCCCGTCATCCGCCCCGGCCACAACTACATAGGTCCGCCCGCCCGTCGTGATCACATCCATGACCGAGACCGACTGGAACCGGGTGCCGAGATCATCGACAACATGGTCCACCGGGGTCAGAGTACCGTCGGGGTCGACGGCAAACACTGTCAGGCTGGAACTTTCAGCCGCCGCAACGATCAGATAGGTCACCCCGCCGACGCTGGCCACGGCCATATCCGTCACATCCTCAGTGGGGATCAGCTGATCGGTGCCGAGCGACTCCACCTCTGTGATCGTGCCGCCCGCACCCACCTCATAGCCGGTGATCCCGTCCTCGGTCGCCGATCCCACATAGACAAAGCTTTTTGCGCCCATCTGCACCGTGGCCATCGCCGTGATACCGTCGGCATAGCTGGCGGTCGTATCAGAGATGTCCGAAACATGGCTGAGCCCGCCAACGTTCGACGCCAGGAAGACCGAAAACCCAGCGCCATCCGCTGCCGCGGCGAACAGGTACCTCTCGGCCCCGACCGGAACCGAAACCAGTTCGACCTGATCGAAATAGTCGGCACCAAAGCTCAGGAACGCGGTTGTTGACGCCCCTGGCCCGTCGGCCAGAACCGCGCTGAGCGCCGAGGTAAGAACATTGCCCGAAAACGTACCCGCGGTCAGGGCGGTTCGCCCCGTCACGTGATCGTCCTGCCCCTGAAAAGTGCCGATTGCCCCGGCCGTGACCGTAAATTTCGTCGTCACGCCGAACCCGTAGTCGAGCACGTTCAGCCGGAAAGACGCACCCGAACCGCTGGTCACGATCTCGGACGCGCCGATGGGCAGAGCCATCGGCGCACCCAGATACGTTCCGGCATGCATCAGCTTCACGATGTGTTCCAGCCTTACCACCAAGGTCGGGCTGACTCTGCGCAGGAAACATTGACGTGGCGCTAACGGCGACAGTCCCGGCCTGCCCACTTGTCCGCAAATTGACGGCAAGGATTGCCACCGCAGTCGTGACAGGCCATGATCGCACCGCCTGACAGGGGAGTTTCATGCGCAAGTTTCTTGTGGTTCTTGACGACAGCCGCGAATGCCTTAACGCGATGCGATATTCCGCACTGCGCGCCGCTCATACCGGCGCGGGAGTGACGATTCTCTCGGTTATTCCGCCCGAGGAATTCCAGCACTGGATCGGGGTGGCCGATATCATGCGCGCCGAGGCCCGCGAGCGGATCGAAGCGCATTTCGAGGTTTTCGCCAAATGGATGCGCGATCGCCAGGGGATCGACCCTGAACTTGTGATCCGCGAAGGCGAGCCGATGGCCGAGATCTTTTCCCAGGTCAACGAAGATCCCGAAATCGGCGTTCTCGTCCTTGGGGCGGGCACTGAAAAGGGCGGGCCGGGGCCGCTCGTGACCCAGATGTCGAAAAACTCGGGCAGCCTGCCGATCCCGATCACGATCGTGCCGGGCGAGATGTCAAAGGAACGGCTGGAAGCCATCACCTGAACGCGGGATGCCGCGTCCCTGATCCGCGCGGCACGAGGGCGGTTACATGAACATTCTCGATCTCGGGGATATCCATCTGCATTGGCGCGAGGACGGCGATCCGTCCGGCGCGCCGGTTGTCTTCGCCAATTCGCTCGGCACCGATCTGCGCATGTGGGGCAATCTGATCCCGCTTCTGCCGCATGGCCTCAGGCTGATCCGCTATGACATACGCGGCCATGGCCTGTCAGCCTGCCCACCCGCCCCCTATGCGATGGGCACGCTTGTGCGCGATGCCGAACGGCTCTGCGACGCGCTTGACGTGAAGGATTGCCTCTTCGTCGGGCTTTCGGTCGGCGGGCTGATCGCGCAGGGACTGGCGGTCAAACGGCTGGATCTGGTCCGCGCCATGGTCCTGTCGAACACGGCCGCCAAGATCGGCACGGCACAGATGTGGGCCGACCGGATTGCAGCGATCGAGGCCTATGGGCTGGAGGCCATTGCCGACGACCTGATGGAGCGCTGGTTTTCAAAGCCGTTCCGTAGCTTGCCCGAAATGCAGGGGTATCGGGCGATGCTGACCCGTCAGCCTGTCGAAGGGTATTGCGGCGTGGCCGCTGCCATCTCGGGCAC
>NZ_JBARVQ010000841.1:0-1765 GCF_049646345.1 Albidovulum sp.
TTCCGACCTTCACCATCATCTGGCGCCACATCGTACCGAATCTGCTGGGCGTCGTCGCCGTCTATGCCACGCTTCTGGTGCCGCTGATGATCCTGACGGAAAGCTTCATCTCGTTCCTCGGCCTCGGCGTGCAGGAACCGCTGACAAGCTGGGGCGCGCTGATTTCCGAAGGGGCCGGCACGCTCAATTACGGGACGCATTGGCAGCTCGCCTTCCCGCTTTTCTTCTTCATCATCACGCTCTTCGCCTTCTTCTTCGTCGGCGACGGGTTGCGCGATGCACTTGACCCGAAGGACCGCTGACATGGCACTACTCGAAGTCAGGGACCTCGGTGTCAGCTTCGCCACGACCGACGGAACCGTGAATGCGGTGAACGGGGTGAACTTCACCCTCGCCAAGGGGGAAACCCTTGGCATCGTCGGCGAAAGCGGATCAGGCAAAAGCCAGCTTTCCTTTGCGATAATGGGGCTACTGGCCAGAAACGGCACCGCCACCGGATCGGTAATGTTCGACGGCAAGGAAATCCTGAACGCGCCGCCGCATGTCATCAACCCGATCCGCGCCAACCAGATCGCGATGGTCTTTCAGGACCCGATGACTTCGCTCAACCCCTATATGCGCGTTGCCGACCAGATGGCCGAGGTGCTGATCCACCACAAGGGTATGGGTAAGGCCGAGGCTGTCAGGGAATCCGTGCGCATGCTGGATGCCGTCAAGATCCCCGATGCCAAGGGCCGTGTCGACCTTTACCCGCACGAGTTTTCCGGCGGCATGCGGCAGCGGGTCATGATCGCGATGTCGCTTCTGTGCCGTCCGGAGCTTCTGATCGCGGATGAACCGACAACCGCGCTCGACGTGACGGTTCAGGCGCAGATCATGGCGCTCTTGGCCGAGCTTCAGCGCGATTTTGGCATGGCCACGATCCTGATCACCCATGACCTCGGCGTGGTGGCCGGGTTCTGCGAGGATGTACTGGTGCTCTATGGCGGGCAGGTGATGGAACAAAGCCCCGTCGATCCGCTGTTTCAGATGCCCACCCACCCCTATACGCGCGGCCTGCTCAGGGCGATCCCGCGCGTTGATCAGGAAGGCGAGGAACTGGACAGCATCCCCGGCAGCCCGCCCAACATGACCAATGCGCCGAAGGGTTGCCCCTTTGCCCCGCGTTGCGATTTCGCGGGCGATGATTGCCGCGACCATCTCGCGCCGCTCGCCCAGTTTGCCCCTGACCGCTGGCGGGCCTGCAACCGCACGCTGGAGGAACTTGCATGACCGATCCCCTGCTTCGCGTTGAAGACCTGCGCGTCACGTTCGAGTTGAAGCGCGCGGGCGATATGCCCTGGACCAAACCGCGCCTGCTGCATGCCGTCTCGGGCGTGAATTTCGAACTTTTTCCGGGCGAAACCCTGGGCATCGTTGGCGAAAGCGGCTGCGGCAAGTCCACGCTCGCCCGCGCCCTGATCCATATGGTGCCCGGCACCGGCAAGGCGATCTGGCAGGGCAAGACCGACCTTCTGAAGCTCTCACGGCGCGAGATGCTGAAATACCGCGCCGATATCCAGATGGTCTTTCAGGACCCTTTGGCCAGCCTCAATCCCCGCATGACCGTGGGCCAGATCATCTCCGAGCCGCTCAGGACCCATAAACCCGATCTCTCGGGCGAGGAGGTCAAGACCCGCGTCAAGAAGATGATGGACCGGGTCGGGCTTCTGCCCAACCAGATCAACCGCTACCCGCACGAGTTTTCCGGCGGCCAGTGTCAGCG
>NZ_JBARVQ010000842.1:0-9483 GCF_049646345.1 Albidovulum sp.
CATGGCCGGTTTCTTGTCACAGGATGGAGTGAGCAACCTGAGGGGGCAAGACCGCAATGGATGGACAGCCTGATATCGTTGCCAAGGCGCTCGATTATCTCGATCAGGGCTGGGTCATCGCCTATGACTGGGCCACAAGCCCCGCGGCATGGTCACAGTTCGCGCTGCTGGTCGCCTCATGGCTGATCGCGGTGGTTGTCGCGAAAAAGCTGGGGATCAGAATCGCGACCTTTGTCGCTCCGCCGACGGGTGCAAAGGGGCCCTTCGCCATCCTGCGGCGCTTTGTCTTGCGTTTTTTGCCGCTTCTCCTGCCGCTTCTCGCCTATGGCTTTACCGCGATCGGTGAAAGCGTCACCCGGTCGCTGTTCGGGTCGGGTGCTGTGATCGCCTTTGGCAAACGCCTTTTCCTGTTCATCGCGATCCGGGTTTTCGTCGGCAAGGTCCTGAGCGATCCGTTCCTCAAGCTGCTTGGCCGCTACGTCCTGATCCCCGTCGCCGCGCTCTACGTCTTTGGTCTGACCGATCAGGCGGCCGCGTGGCTCGAAGGCCTGACGGTGGAGCTGGGTAATATCAGCTTTTCGATGATGGCGCTGATCCGGGGCGCGATCGCGGGCAGCCTTCTCTTCTGGCTCGGATCCTGGTCGAACCGCAGAAGCGCTGACTACATCAAGGCGCAGGAGGAGTTGCGTCCCGCGACACGGGAGCTGGCCGCCAAAGCGGCCGAGATCACGATCTTCAGTGTCGCCTTCCTGCTGCTTTTGAACATCATGGGGATCGACCTGACCACGGTTGCCGTTCTGGGAGGCGCGCTGGGCGTCGGCATCGGGCTGGGCCTGCAACAGATCGCGGCGAACTTCATTTCGGGGATCATCCTGCTGGTCGAGGGCCAGACGACGGTCGGCGACTATGTCGAGCTGGATGGCGGCGAGGCCGGGACCATCGTCAGGATGACCGCACGCGCCTGTATCCTTGAGACCTATGACGGCAAGTGGATCGTCGTGCCGAACGAACATTTCATCACAACCCGCGTGGTGAACTATTCCGATCAGGGCAGTGCCAACCGCTATGAGGTCGCATTCTCGGTCAGCTATGACACCGATATCAACGAGGTTCCCGCGATCATCAAAAAGGCCGTAGAAGCCCTGCCCTTCGTCCTGTCGAACCCTGAAGGCCCGGATTGCGAGTTGAAAGGTTTCGGCGAGAGCGGCGTGGATTTCGGCGTCGAATACTGGGTTTCGGGCATCGATGACGGGCGCAATAAATATGCAAGCCACGTGCTGTTTGCCGTCTGGAACGCGCTGAAGGATGCCGGGATCGAGATCCCCTATCCACACCGTGTGGTCGAACTGAAGGGCGGATTGCCCAAGTGAGTGATGCTTTGGTGATCGGTGCCGGTCCGGCCGGGCTGATGGCGGCAGAGGCGCTGGCGGCAGCCGGGTGGCGTGTTGTCATCTGCGAAGCCCGGCCAAGCCCCGCGCGCAAATTCCTGATGGCTGGAAAGTCAGGGTTGAACCTGACCAAGGACGAGCCCTTCGATGCGTTCATCCAGCACTACGATGCAGACTGGCTGCGCCCGATGTTGAAGGCATTCGGCCCCACGGAGGTTACGGACTGGGCGCGCGGTCTTGGGCAGGAGGTCTTTTGTGGTTCGACCGGTCGCGTATTTCCGAAAGCGATGAAGGCTTCGCCCCTCTTGCGGGCATGGCTTGGCAGACTCGGCGCAGCCGGGGTTGAACTGCGCACGCGCTGGCGCTGGGCGGGGTTCGAGGGTGATAGATTTGCCTTTGACACGCCCGGCGGGCAGCAGGTGCTGTACCCCAAGGTGGCGGTTCTGGCACTTGGTGGCGCGAGCTGGGCGCGGCTTGGGTCCGACGCGGCATGGGTGCCGCACCTCGCGGAAAAGGGTGTCACCATCGCGCCGTTCAAACCCGCGAATATGGGGTTCAGGGTCGACTGGTCGCCGCATATGGAACGCCATTTCGGTCAGCCGGTTAAAGGTACCGCGCTGATTGCAGGGGCTCTGGTCGAGCGCGGTGAATTTGTCCTGTCCGCGCGGGGCATTGAGGGCGGCGGGGTCTATGCCGTGTCCCGTGTGGTGCGGGACGGCGCAGCGCTGACCCTCGACCTTCTGCCGGATCGCAGCCTTGAAGACCTGATGACGCGTCTCGCCAAAGGTCGGGGCAAGGAAACCGTGGCGAACTGGCTGCGCAAAGCACTCCGCCTCGACCCGATCCGGATCGCACTGTTGCAGGAATGGGGGCGGCCCTTGCCGCAGGGCGAGGCGCTGGCCCGCCTGATCAAGGCGCTGCCCGTGCGCCATGCCGGGCCCCGTCCCATGGATGAGGCGATATCGGTCGCAGGCGGCATCGCGCGCGACGCGTTGAGTGACGATCTGGAACTGAACGCCCTTCCCGGGGTCTTTGCCGCGGGCGAGATGCTGGACTGGGAGGCTCCGACAGGCGGTTACCTTCTGACAGCGTGTCTGGCGACCGGTTGGTGGGCGGGGACGGCGGCGGCAAACACAAGATAGGCCGGGCCATTTCTGGCCCGGCCGTAGTTCCTGTCTGAAGTTGAACCGCGTTAGCGTGCGGCGCGGATCGACTCCTCAAGCTTGCCAAGGGCTTCGGTGAAGACCTCATCCTGAATGGTAATCGGCGACAGGAAGCGGACAACGTTGCCGTGAACGCCGCAGGTCAGCAGGATCAGCCCGCGCTTCAGCGCCTCGGCCCGCACCTTGCCCGCGAAATCGGCCGAAGGTTTGCCGGTCTTGGCATCGTTGAACTCAACCGCGTTCATGAAGCCGGGGCCACGGATGTCGGCGATCTCGGGCACGTCGGGGCGCAACGATTCGAGGTGCTGTTTCAGCCGCGAGCCAAGCTGGTTGGCGCGGTCGCAAAGCCCCTCTTCCTCGATCACGTCAAGCACCGCATTGGCCGCCGCGATACCAAGGGGCGAGCCACCATAGGTGCCGCCCAGACCGCCCGGCGCGGGGGCGTCCATCACCTCGGCCCGGCCAACGACGGCGGCCAGCGGGAAACCACCGGCAAGGGCCTTGGCCATGGTCATCAGGTCGGGCTGGACGTCATAATGTTCCATCGCGAACATCTTGCCAGTGCGGGCGAAACCGGTCTGCACCTCGTCGGCGATCAGAAGAATGCCGTGTTCGTCGCAGATCGCGCGTAGCGCCTTGAAGAATTCGCGCGGGGCCTCATAGAAGCCGCCTTCACCCTGAACCGGCTCAAGAATGATCGCGGCGACACGCTTGGGGTCGACATCAGCCTTGAAGAGGTAGTTCAGCGTATCGAGCGACTGTTCGACGCTGACACCGTGCAGCGGCACCGGGAAGGGGACGTGGAAGACATCGTTCGGCATGGCGCCGAAACCGACCTTATAGGGCACGACCTTGCCAGTCAGCGCCATGCCCATGAAAGTGCGGCCATGGAACGCGCCGGAAAAGGCGACAACAGCCTGACGACCGGTCGCAGCGCGGGCGATCTTGACGGCGTTTTCGACCGCTTCGGCGCCGGTGGTCACGAAAACCGCCTTCTTCTCGCCTTTGATCGGCGCGATGGCGGTCAGCCGTTCGGCCAGACGCACGTAGTTTTCGTAAGGCACAACCTGATGGCAGGTATGGGTGAAATGGTCGAGCTGGTCTTTCACGGCCGCGATTACCTTCGGGTGGCGGTGGCCGGTGTTGACCACCGCGATACCTGCGGCAAAGTCGATATAGCGGTTGCCTTCCTTGTCCCAGATCTCCGCGTTTTCAGCGCGGTCGACATAAATCTGGGTCATGACGCCGACGCCGCGCGACATGGCGGACTGGCGGCGGGTTTCGATCTCGGCGTTCAGCATGATGCTCTCCTCGGAACGTGTTCCCGTTCCCAATAATCCTTCGGCAAGAAATGATCAATATTGCAGATTGATGCACAATAAATTTATCACTACACAGAAGCTCCCGTAACCGAGGATCGGCAATGACGGATTTCGACACCGGATCGCGCCTGAAAGAAGAACGCGAAAAGCTGCGTCTGTCACAACGGCAACTGGCCGCGATGACCGGCGTCACCGGCGGCATGATTTCAATGATCGAACAGAACCGCACCAGCCCGTCGGTCGCGACCCTGAAAAAGATCCTCGGCGGGCTTGGCATCTCCTTGGGCGATTTCTTTGCGGGCAGTGCGGATGCAGGGACGAAATGGCATTTCCGCCATGACGAACTGCGTGAAATCACGCCCGAAGCGAAACTGGGCGAGGCTGGTGCCCGCGTTGTCTTTCGTCAGGTCGGACGGCCGGGGTCGAGCGCGGTGCAGATGCTGCATGAAACCTATGCGCCGGGTGCCGATACCGGGCCCGAGCTTTACAGTCACGATGCCGAAGAGGCAGGGATCGTGATTTCGGGTCAGGTTCTGGTGACCGTCGGCGAGGATACGCAACTTTTGACGACGGGTGATGGGTACCTCTTCAACAGTCGCACCCCACACCGGTTCCACAACCCCGGTCCGGAAGATTGCGTGATTGTTTCGGCCTGTACGCCGCCGACCTTCTGACCCGACGCTGGCCCGCTTCGGCGAAAATCTGCGAGGCGTTTTGGACGTTCCGGCGGCCTATGGCTGAGTGATTATCCGCTTATAGCAATGGCCCGGAAAAGCTCCGATCCTGTGGGGGTAACCCATGGAAAGGAGCATTACATGGACTATGAGCAGCACATGCCAGGGCGCTCCTCCTACGATCCGTCGCGGGCCTATATGCAGACCCATCGCGAAGGCGGGATCGGGGGCGTCGTCATCCTTGTGGGCATTATCGTTGCAGCTTTGGCGATTGTCATCTGGTTGGCCGGTTCGACTAACGACGGTCAGTCGGCACCGGCCGCCGGGCTCGCTGATCCGGCAGCCCTTGCGCCTGTCGATGAACCAGCACCGGCAGACCCGGCCGCGGCACCCGCCGTGACCGAGTGATCCACCACTCACGGAGCGGGGCGGTCGGTGTGCGGTCTGCCCCGCTGAAATGCCGGAAAGCAGCGGCGGCCGGATGTCTCAGACGTTCGGCCGTCGTGCCTGTGGAGAGGTCAGTTCTTCCAGAATCGCGTCCGCGGCTGCAGCGGGATCCGGTGCCGCCCAGACCGGGCGGCCGATGACGATGTGATCGGCACCGTCGGCAATGGCGCGGGCCGGTGTCGCGATGCGCTTTTGATCGCCAAGGTCGCTGCCTGCGGGCCGGATGCCAGGTGTCACGATCAGTTTTCCCGCCGCACCCGGAAGGGCGCGGATCATCGCGGCCTCCTGCGCCGAGGCGATGACGCCATCGGCCCCGGCCTCAAAGGCGCGGGTGGCGCGTTCGGCGACGATATCGGGAACATCACCCGGCCGGATCAGCGCCGCGTCAAGGTCGGCCCGGTCGAGCGAGGTCAGCACAGTGACCGCGAGGATCTTCAGATCCTTGCCCGCCGCACCCTCTTTCGCGGCACGCACCACGTTCGGATCGCCGTGCACGGTGAGGAAATCGAGATCGAACTGCGCCAGCCCCCTGACCGCAGCTTCCACCGTGGCGCCGATGTCAAAGAGCTTCATGTCCAGAAAGATGCGCTTGCCGTGTTCCTGCTTCAGCTCATTGGCCAGCGCCAGTCCGCCGCCCGTCAGCATGCCGAGACCGATCTTGTAGAAGTTTACCCGTTCACCAAGCTTTTCGGTCAGTTCCAGCCCGGTAATTGCGTTCGGGACATCAAGGGCGACGATGAGACGGTCATCGGCGGTCATCAGAGTGCTCCTTCTGGTCGGGGTCGCGCCCTCATGATCGCCGGGGGAGTGTCTGTCAAGGTGTCGGGCCGGATCGCTGTGTCTCAGATTGGGTTTCCGCTTAGAGCCGATGCCGTTGAAAAAGTGGGCCTGTTTTTTGGCTGAATGGATGGGTGAATTGCTTCGGACCGACCTTTCACGCCGGGATTGTTCTCAGCTTTGCGAGTTTACGGAGGTTCTGGACTGTTGCGGCCATGTGGAACTTATCTTTGGCGCCGTTTGGTCCTCTGAGGCGGAGACGGTCGAGACCGATGATGCGTTTGAGGTGTGCAAACAGCATCTCGACCTTCTTTCTGGCGTAGCTCGACGTGACATACAGCGTTTCGCGTTTAACTTGAAACATCACTCATCACCTGACGCGTTGAAATCTTTGATTTCAGGCAGCGTTAGGTGATTCAGGTTTAACGCGAAACGCTATAGGCGTCGGTCTTGGCGATGTCCCGCGCGTTCTGGCGCGCATCCTCATGCCTCGATCGCGTTCTCCAGGTCTACCAGGTAGTTCGTGCTGTAGGCGAAGAAGGGCCTGTCGCCATTGGCGCCAGTCAATCTGGCCGCCGGGTCGGCAGGCGAGATCGCCTTCGGCTTCACCGGTGTCGCCGCGCCGAAGGCGGCGTCATCAAGCGTGTCGAGATACTCCCGGGTCGCCCGATTTGCCACATCTGCCGCAGACCACTCGGTGAAGTCCACCTTGGTATAGCGGCTGGCGTCGGCTTTGATGAGCGAAGTATCTGCCCCAAAGCTCTCGCCTCCCACCAGACCCTCGGCAATGCAGCGCGCCAGCACCTCTTCGAACAGATGCCGGAACAGATTGCTGTCGCGGAACCGCCCATGACGGTTCTTGGAAAAGGTGGCGTGATCGGGGATGACATCAGTCAGATCGAGGCGGCAGAACCAGCGATACGCCAGGTTCAGATGCACTTCCTCGCACAGCCGTCGCTCCGACCGGATGCCGAAAGCGTAGCCCACAATCAGCATCCGGATCATCAGTTCGGGATCGACCGAGGGTCGCCCTGTCACGCTGTAAAACGGAGCGAGATGCCGACGCATGTCGCCGAGGTCGACAAATCTGTCGATGGACCTCAAGAGGTGATCCGATGGAACATGTTCCTCGATCGAGAACTCGTAGAACAAAGCGCCCTGCGCCACTTTCTTCGGCACCATCATCGCTCGATCTCCATTGCCGCAGCAGCAGTGAATCAGCAGCAAAGGGCCCGCTCAAGGAGAGTTTTTCAACACGATCGGGGCTTTGCTGCCGTTGCCTGATACGCGACATAAGCCGGGCGGGTGCCAGCCCGCCGGGACGGGCAGGCGCTCGCCCGGCGCCTTCGGCTTGTTCCCGGGCGAAAGGGGCCTTGTCACCAACGGCAGCAAAGTCCCGCAAACGTACAGTTCGAATGGCAACACTATGGGGGCGGGGAGAACGGCCGCGCCTCGATCACCACAAAGGCTTGGGCCCAGGGGTGATCGTCGGTCAGGGTGACATGGACGATGGCGTCGTGCCCTTCGGGGGTCATCGCGGCCAGCCGTTCGGCGGCCCAGCCGGTAAGATGCATCACAGGTTGACCGGTTCTGAGGTTCGTGACCGCCATGTCCTTCCACGATATCCCCATGCGCAACCCCGTGCCGAGCGCCTTGGAACAAGCCTCTTTCGCGGCCCAGCGTTTGGCATAGGTGCCCGCCCGGTCCCTGCGGCTTTCGGCCTTGCGCTGTTCCAGCTCGGTGAAGACACGGGTCAGGAAGCGGTCGCCAAAGCGGTCGAGCGTACCCTGGATGCGTTCGATATTCGCCAGATCGGTGCCGATGCCGAGGATCATGCACCCCACTCCATCACCACGGTGCCGAGTTTCGCACCCGCTTCGACCGCCTCATGGGCGGCGGCGCAATCGGCAAGCGTTCCGCCGGGCACGACCGCATGTGATATTGCGCCTGAGGCAAGCCAGTCGGTCAACTGCGCCTCGCCCCGTCGCCGTGTTTCGGGGTCGAGCAGGTAAATGAGGATCATGCGCAAGGTGATGTTGCGGAACATCAGCGGGTAGAATTCAAGCCGGGGCTGCATGTCTGAGGCCGAGGCATAGGTGGCGATCACCCCACCGGGTTTCAAGACCGCGAGCGCCGTGGCCTGACCGGCGGAGAAATCGACCTCGACAATGCGGTCGACGCCCTTGCCGCCGGTCATGTCCATGACCGCAGCGGCCACTTCCGTGTCGCGGTAGTTCACCCATTCCGTGGCCGTCGAATGCGCGGCCTTCACTGCCGAGGACACCGAGGTTATGACCCGCGCGCCGCCAAGGCGCGCCATCTGGCAGGCATAGCGCCCGACCGTGCCCGCGCCGCCGGTCACCAGAATGGTCTTGTCCGCGACCGGCCCGCCGGCAAAGACCGCGTGCCAGGCGGTCAGTGCGGGAATGCCGAGGCAGGCGCCTTCGGCGAAGCCGGTGCTGTCGGGCAGGCGTACCGCCTGTTCGGTGGGCAAGGCGATCAGCTCAGCCGCCGTGCCGTATTGCCGCTGCCAGCCGCCGTTCCAGATCCAGACCCGTTCGCCGATCCGCGCGGGATCGACGCCCGCGCCCACCGCCTCAATCACGCCCGCACCGTCGGAATGCGGCACGATCCTGGGCCAGCCCATCACCGCACCGGCCCTTGCCCCCGCGCGCAGCTTGACATCCGACGGATTGACGCCCGAGGCGCGAAGCCGGATCAGCACCTCACCCGGACCCGGCACTGGGTCCGGCAGATCGCCAAGGATCAGCACATACTGCGCTGCGCCGAACCCTTCGAACCAGACCGCTTTCATGCCGATGCTCCCTCAGTCGATGGTCAGATCACGTCTGTTTTGATCTTTTATCACGTCAATGAAAAGAGAAAGGCCGCCCCGAAGGGCGGCCCTGATCACGTCCGGTCAACCGGTTTAGCCGTTCACGCTGTCCTTCAGCGCCTTGGCGATGGAAACCTTCACAACCTTGTCGGCCGGTTTCATCATCGTCTCGCCCGTGGCCGGGTTGCGTACCTGGCGCTCGGGACGGGCGCGGCACTGGACCTTGCCGATGCCGGGAAGCGTGACAGCGCCGCCAGCGGCAACTTCGCGGGTCACAACCGCCGAGATCGCGTCGAGAGCTGCCGATGCAGCTTTCTTGTCCGTGCCCATCTCTTCAGCCAGGGTGGCAACGAGCTGGGTCTTTGTCATCGGTTTGGACATATCTGTCTCCTCACTGAGCCCCGTCGGTTGGGGGTAATCCTGCGCCATTTAGCGTCATGTAGTGTTGCTACACAATCTTTTGTGGCCTGTGGCAAGCGTTTTCCGCTTGTTTGTGGCGTTTTTTTTGCCGTTTCCGTTGGGTCTCAGAGGAAAGCAGTCTCTTCAAAGCTGCGCAACTTGCGGCTGTGGATACGTTCCAGCGGCATTTCGCGCAAGCGTTCCATCGCCCGAATCCCGATCAGAAGGTGGCGGCTGACTTGCGTGCGGTAGAAATCGGTCGCCATTCCGGGCAGCTTCAACTCGCCGTGCAGCGGTTTGTCCGAGACGCAAAGGAGGGTTCCATAGGGCACTCGGAACCGAAATCCGTTGGCCGCGATCGTCGCACTTTCCATGTCAAGCGCGATGGCGCGGGACTGGCTGAGCCGCTGCACCGGGCCGGTCTGGTCGCGGAGTTCCCAGTTGCGGTTGTCGACGGTCGCGACGGTGCCGGTCCGC
>NZ_JBARVQ010000843.1:0-1596 GCF_049646345.1 Albidovulum sp.
ATGGTTCAATCGGCGGTTTTGGATGGTCTGCTGTTTAACAGGCTGCTGAAGAAGTCGGCGGCGCGGAATGGTTTTCTTTCGGCGCAACCGGCTGCGTTTGGTTTCGGGACCTTCGGCGCAGACGGCATAGGTGCCTGACGCGGTTTCTCAGCGTCAGGCGGCCAGCAGCCGGGGCAATCTGGCGAGGTTGTTGGCGGCCATGGTGAGGATGAAGCGGGAACGCACCCGTTCGACGCCCCGATAGACGGTCTGTGCCATGCCACCGACGGTCTTGGCCCAGCCGAAAGCCTCTTCGATCCGTTTGCGGTGTTTGATCGACAGGGCGTAACCCTCATGCCGGGTGGTCCTAGCGTCGATAGCTGAGTATCGGGATTTCTGAGCGACATGGGGCGTGACGCAGGCTTGGCGCAGGTCAGCGACGAACTCTGCGGCATCGAAGCCCTTGTCCGCGCCCAGCGTGAGCTGGCGTGTCGATCCGGGGGAATGGCGGTGGATCATGTCCAATGCGGCGCGCCGTTCCGCGTGACCGTCGGCCTGCGTCAGGTCGCCCTGCACGATCAGGCCCGAGCGGTTTTCCATCAGCGCATGACCCATGAAGCAGAGCATCGCGCCGGTGCCGGGGGATTTCTTGTAAAGGCGCGCTTCGGGGTCGGTAGTCGAGGCATGGGTGGCATTGGTCCGCTTCTCGCCCTTGAAGTCGACCTCGGCATTGCGGTTTCGGCGGGTGGGGCGGGACATCGGGTCGGTCTCGGAAGGTGTCGGTTCAGGGTGATCTTCGGCAGGGCTATCCGGGCTGGGCGGGCCGCCCGGATCGTCGTCGGACGGCGTGTCGGTCGCCTTCGGCTGGAAGCTCTTCATGGAGGCCCAGGCCTTCACCAGTGTGCCGTCGACTGAGAAGTGGTCGTCCGACAGCAGCGGCGCAACCTCGCGATGGGCCAGGATCGCCGCCATCACCTTGCGCGACATCTCGGTCGTCAGCAGCCGGTCGCGGTTCTTGGTGAAGACCGTCGGCACCCACACCGGATCGTCGATCCCGAGGCCGACGAACCAGCGGAACAAGAGGTTATACTGCATCTGTTCCATCAACTGCCGCTCGGAGCGGACCGAGAACAGGATCTGGATCAGGCTCGCCCGGATCAGCCGCTCCGGCGCAATCGAGGGGCGGCCGAAATCGGTGTAGAGCGCCTCGAACTCGGCATCCAGGCCGATCAAGGCCTCATTCACCACCTGCCGGATCTTCCGCAGCGGATGCCGCGTCGGGATGCGCGCCTCCAAGTCGACATAGCTGAACAGCGACCCGCTCGCCCCGTCCGTCCCGCGCATCTTCACCCCCGCCGTTGCCGTGCAAAGGGTGAATCATGTTCTCAAACCACTGTCGAGGCAGGACTATTTCAGCAGCCTGCTAGGTGACGGTTGGCGTGTTTCGACGGGGGCGTCCAGCCGCGCCTTCGGTGGCGGCGCGCTTTTCGGCAGGTCGACCGCTCCCTTCGTGGTCTTGCCGGAGCGGATTTCGGTGGCCAACTCGGTCGTCCGCTGGCCCGGAGCGATGTTGAGTTCCACCTTCAATCTCTGCGACAACTCATCGTACTGCCGCAG
>NZ_JBARVQ010000844.1:0-3559 GCF_049646345.1 Albidovulum sp.
GAAAAGGAGCTGGCAGACTGGTTCCGCGAACAGGGCATTGAAGTCCACGACGTGGACCGCCAGGCGTTCTCGGATATCGTGAAGCCGAAGATTCTCGAGGGCGACTGGCCCTGGGAAGCACGCCAGATTGAAGAGTTGCTTGCCCTTGGGCAATAAGTGATTGGTTAGGCGATACCGCTGAGGCCCGCACAACACGTCAAATGTGCGGGCCTCATTTCGTTGCGGGAGGGCAGAAAACATGAGGCTGCTGTCCAGACTTGATGAATGGGCGATGTGTCTGGTGTTGTGGGCGCTGTTTCTTGTCGTGGCACTTCAGTTCTTCACACGTTACGTGCTGAACGACTCTCTCGGCTGGACCGAAGAGGTCGCGCGCATGATGCTGATCGTGCTGACCTATGTCGGCGCTGTCGTGTGTGCACGCAAGCGCAGTCATATTCGTGTCGACCTGATCCTCGACATGCTTCCCGTCCGTCTCTTCAAACCCGTTATACGCCTGATTGATCTTGGCACAGCGGCGTTCTTTGTATTCCTCAGTTGGACGGCGATGCAGTTCGCGCTGATCACTAAACTGCGGATGAGCAGCATCGAACTGCCCAAGAGCGTTATCTTCTGGATATGTGCGGCATCGCTACTGTTCATAGCGCTCCACTATTTCGTTCACGCCCTGAAGGGGGATGCAGACAGGTCCAACCCGGGCAGCGGCGCCTGACATGGCTGCCACTCTTCTGATTTTCGTCGTCACTCTGATGATCGTCCTCGGTATCCCCGTGGCCGTCGCCATGGCATTGGGGTCGGTCGTATTTATCCTGCTGAGCGACACGCCCTCGGCCGTGATCATGCATCAGATGGTAAGCGGTATCGACAGCTTCCCGCTGCTGGCGATCCCGTTCTTCATTCTGGCCGGAAACCTGATGAATTCCGCGGCCATCACCGACCGGATTTTCGATTTCGCCTCCAGGCTGTTTGCCTGGGCCAGGGGGGGCATCTGTTACGTCAACATCGCAGCCAGCGTGATCTTTGCGGGGATGAGCGGCGCGGCCGTGGCCGATGCCGGCGGGTTGGGCGCGATTGAGATCAAGGCAATGCGCGACCGTGGGTACGGAGACCGCCTTTCGGTCGGTCTGACAGCAGCAAGTTCAATTGTCGGGCCGCTCATCCCTCCGTCTTTGCCAATGATCATTTTTGGCTTTGTCGGCGATGTGTCCATAGGCAAGCTCTTTGTTGCCGGTTTCCTGCCCGGCATCGTCATGGCGCTGTGTCTTGCGGCCATGGTCCGCTGGATCGTGCACAAACAGGATCTGCCGCGCGATGGAGATTTCGCCTGGGGCGCCGTGGGGGCGTCGTTCAACAAGGCGTCCCTTTCGCTTCTGACGCCCATCATCATCGTCGGGGGTATCCTTGGCGGTGTCTTCACCCCGACCGAGGCCGCAATTGCCGCAGCCGCCTATGCGCTGACGCTTGGGCTAGTTGTCTACCGCACGCTCGGCTTCAAGGATATCTGGTCCGTCTCCAGAAACTCGGCCGAGATGACAGCGTCGATCCTGTTCATCGTCAGCGCCGCAAGCCTCTTTGCCTGGATCATCAAGACCGAGCGCGTGGCCCATGACTTTTCCAACGCCCTATTCGGGTTCACCGACAATGTCATCGTGATACTGCTCCTGATCAATGTTCTCCTGCTGATCGTCGGCTGCTTTCTGGATGCGATTGCGGCGATCACCATCCTGACGCCGATCCTTTTGCCGGTGGCGGTATCCGCCGGGGTCGATCCGACCCAGTTCGGGGTGATCATGGTACTGAACCTGATGATCGGTCTCCTCTCGCCACCATTGGGGATCGTGCTTTATGTGCTCAGTTCGGTAAGTGGCGTATCGCTGCGCGATACGATCCTGGGAACGCTTCCTTTCATGGTGCCGCTGCTGGCGACATTGCTGATCGTCACCTTCGTCCCGGCGGTATCCCTGTGGCTGCCATCGGTGCTCGGCTTCTGAAGACGATGGCGGGCTGGCCGTGACCTCGGCTGAACACCACAGCGTTTCGCGTTTAACATGAAACATAACGCATCACATAACGCGTTGAAATCTTTGATTTCAGGCAGCGTTAGGTGATTCAGGTTTAACGCGAAACGCTTCAGCTTGACAGTCTTGCGCATGCGGGGCCCAAAGCGACCTGGTTGCATGGGCGCCGGGCCGGTTCTAGGGTGGCGGCGCAAGCAGGGGGGGATCATGCGGCTTTTTGTTGGGCTCGGAAATCCCGGGGCTAAGTATTCAGGCAACCGTCATAATATCGGTTTCATGGCCATCGACCGGATCGCCGGGGATCACGGATTTGCCCCGTGGCGCAGCAAGTTTCAGGGGTCGGTCAGCGAAGGACGCCTTGGGACCGAACGGGTGATCCTTCTGAAACCCGAAACCTTCATGAACCTCTCGGGCCAGTCGGTGGGTGAGGCGATGCGGTTCTACAAGCTCGACCCCGCCGATGTGACCGTCTTTCATGATGAGCTGGACCTTGCCCCCGGCAAATGCCGCGTCAAGTCGGGGGGCGGCCATGCCGGGCACAACGGGCTACGTTCGCTGCATCAGCATATCGGCGAGGCCTATCAGCGGGTCCGGCTGGGCATCGGCCATCCCGGCCACAAAGACCGGGTCGCGCCCTATGTCCTGTCTGATTTCGCCAAGGCCGAACAGGACTGGCTCGACGATCTCATGCGCGGCATCTCTGACGGCGCTTCGGCGCTCGCATCGGGCGATGCTGCGCGGTTTGCCAATGCCGTCGCGCTGCGCACTGCCCCGCCCCGGTCGTCAAAAACCACCGATCCACCAACCGCATCCGCGAAGACACCGGAGCAAAAGGTAGATTCCGACACACGTTCGCCATTGCAACGTCTGGTTGATAGATTTCGATAAATTTCGCTTGTCCATGCGCAGGGTTGGTGATTTTGTGCCGCGCAGGTGAGGGGCCTCATGCGTAAATTCCTGAAGATTTCTGGCAAGATCGCCGTTGTGATGCTGGTCGTCGCAGCGGCTATTGCGATCTGGAAACGCGAAGAGATTATCCGGCTGATGGCGGTGAATTCGCTCTTCACGGAAGAAAAGATCACCCACAATTTCAGCCATATGGATGAGCTCTTCCTAAGCCGCATTCTGCCACGCGGCGGCGGCCCGGTATCACCCTTGCCGGACGGCCCGGCGATGGTGCTGCCGGACGGCGCCGACGCATGGATCGAGGAGCGTGCCATCACCGCCCTTCTGGTTCTCAAAGGCGGCCGCATCGTCCATGAGAGCTATCACCACGGTACCGGCCCCGAGGACAGGCGGATCAGCTGGTCGATGGCCAAGAGCTTTCTCTCGGTGCTGTTCGGGACAGTGCTGGAAGACGGCGACATCGCCTCGCTTGACGATCCGGTCGTGCAATACGTGCCCGACCTGAAAGGCTCAGCCTATGACGGGGTGACGATCCGGCAGGTTCTGAACATGACCACAGGCGTGAAGTTCAACGAGGACTACTTCGACTTTCATTCCGACATCAACCGGATGGGTCGGGTTCTGGCGCTCGGCGGATC
>NZ_JBARVQ010000845.1:0-3884 GCF_049646345.1 Albidovulum sp.
GGGCACTTCTCCGGCTTGTCTTTGTCGGGAAATGCGGCAACTGGAATCTGAACCTCTCCCCCCAGACAGGCCGTATTCCCGTGATTCATCTGCATTTTGTCGGTCAGACGGCAGGCATTCTTGCCGTCGAGCTTGACGTCGAAGGAATAAAGCAGCCAGGTCGCCTCTTTCATGAAGGTGCTCGACTTGACGCCACCCGCCGTGCCGGCCTCGTCGCCGTTGCACATCGAAAACTCAGAGCCCTTGACCGCGCACATATTGCCGCCATCGGCCTTGACTGTCGTCGTGCCCTTCACCAGTTGCGACGACATCGACACGATCACCGGATAGGGCACAGGCACAGGCCCGCCGGGCGACGGTGTCTTGCAGACGTCGGGCAGCGTCGATTTCGCGATCCCCATGGAGCCTTTGTGGACCAGCGAGTTCGAAGTGCCGTTGACATGGATCGTAACCGGCATCTCAGCCCTCCCCTGCCATGGTGCGCAGCCTCAGCCCCGACCTGAGGCCGGATTCCGACCCGGCCAGATGCACGCTGACCGGCCCCCGCGCATATCCTCGCTCCGCCGCCTCGACAGCCAGCGCGATGAACAGCGGCAAGGACGCCGCCCCGACATCGCCCCAGCAATCCGCCGGAGCGGCAAAGGCAGCGGGATCGCTGAACCTTTCACTGGTTCGCGCCAGCATGAACCCAATTTCGTCGGCGCGGTAGGTTTCACCATTCTGGTCGCAATAGAAGCCGTCGAACACCGCGCGGGGGGGCAGATCCTCAAGCAGGCTCTGAACGATCCGGGTCATAGACCAGCCCAGACAGACGCCGTCGGTCTTGATCGGCACGTCTTCGCGGTCGATGGCAACCTTTTCGACGATCGCACGGGCTGTGCCGCGCCGTTCCGCGTTTTGGGGATGCGCGAGCAGACAGGCCCCCGCCGCCGCCCCCGGAATGAAGCCCCATGCGTTATAGGGGGCGTGAAGCTGGCGGTTCCGCTCCAGCCAGGCAATCGTCTCGGGGTGCAGATAGCTGTCGGCCCCCACAACCGCGATGACAGCGCCGGGGGTCCGGGCGAGATATCCGCTTGCCTGACGCAGCGCAGAGCCGCCGCCTGCATGCCCTGCCCCATCGGCCAGCGCGACCTGCACGCCCGTGACCTGCGCCTCCAGATGCGCCTTGACCTGCGCGCCGAGTGTTCCGGGCAGTCCCGGCCGCGGCTCGGGCAGCGCCAGCAGCACCGGCAGAGGGGTGCCATCGGCGATCTGCGACAGTGCTGCCGCCGCCATGGCCCCGATCGCCTGCGCCGGATCGTCAATCTCCGCAATTCCGGGTGGCGCTGCGACGATGGCCGGTTCGCCCAGCCTGTCCGGGGCCTTTGCATATTCGGAAAACCCCGAAAGGGCGCAGCGCACCGCGGCTGCGGCCGCCGCGGGTGACAACCCGACCGCAGTGCAGGCCGCAGTCCTGAGGACACAGAGCGCTGTCATCAGCCCGCCCTTGTTGCGGGGCGCAGGCGCGTGCGTTCCCACACGCGCGTTGCCCGCAGCATGGTGACCCGGGGATGACATTCGAGACTGGTATGCCACACGATCGACACTGCCGGGATGTCTGGTTCAAAGACAACGGTGTGCAGATTGGCCCGGTGCATGGCATCGGTCAGGTCGTCGAACTCGGTCTCGAACGCCAGCGATATGCGCGGCAGAAAGAATTCGAGCGGGCCATCGGGATGCACGCCGTCAAGGCGCACCGCCTCTCCGCCGCGCAGAAAGCCCTCGACCTGCTGATCCTCGGGGGCCTGCTGGTGGAAACGGCTGTCGAAATCGAGCGGTAGCAGCGGCAGGCGCGTCTTTTCCCAGACGGAATCGTAGGTGCCGCCATAGCGTCGCCGCTGGACCCAGTGCGGTGCGACCGCACCGAAACCAACGGGCCTTGGCCGGTCCGAGGGAGACCGGAAGAGGTAGGCCGGGTCTTCCAGATTGGGCAGCCTCCTGCCATCCAGCGCGGCGGCCCGCGACGTATATCCGGTCCCGGCCGGATTGGGCGCGTACCAGTCGGCCGGCGCGTCGGGATCGCCTGCCAGATCGACACCGCCATAGGCGCGAGAATAACAAAGCGGAATTCGCGCGAAGGGTTGCGGGGCCGAGGCACCACCCAAGGCCCATAACCGGTCGCCAAAGACAGTCGCGTGCTTCCTGACCGGACCAACCGACAGTCCGACCTGAACCTGCTGTGCCAGATGCCCGCGCGGGGCATGCGCATGGCCGGTCATAAGGACATCGGTCGCGTGCTTTTCGTGGACCAGATCGGTGTCAGCCGCCAAATGGCAGGAAATCCCACTTCCGACGAATTCGGGCGCGATCTTCACATCATCCTGCGCAAGCTCCGGGTCCCAGACGGCCTCCTGGCCCGGAACGATCCTGAACCGCGCGCGGACAGCGACCAGCCAGACTTCACGGCCGGACAGATCACGAACCCATCCGCGGTCCGCCTTGTAGGGGGTAGAGTTCAGGACTTCCCACATTCCATTACCTGCGGCGACTGTACCACCAGCGTAACACGCCCGACGGGAATTCCGAACCTTTCGCTACACATCTGCGCGGCATGCCGACAGGGTGGTCCTGCTGTCGAACTGGGGCGTTATCCCTGATCCGATACCCGCACCGACCCTGCCGGCCGGCGATTTCCAAATGTGAATCGCCCATACCGCACCCACTTGGCGGCAGAGTTTGCAAAGGCTATCGTCCAGTTCGCAAAGTCGCGGGATCACAGATGGCCACCCAGAAACTCTATGCCGGCGCCAAACTGCGCGAAACCCGGAACCGCCTTGGGCTGACCCAAAAGGCCTTCTCGGCCAAGTTGGGTGTTTCGCTGCCCTATCTCAATCAGATGGAAAATAACCACCGCCCGGTTTCCGCCGCCGTGGTTCTGGCGCTGGCGGGGGAATTCGGGCTCGATGTGACCGAGCTTTCGGCGGGTGACGCCGAACGGCTGGTCTCGGACATGCGCGAGGCTCTGGCGGACCCGGTCTTCACCGATACCGCCCCGCCGCTGGCCGATCTGCGCCTTGCCGCATCGAACGCGCCGATGCTGGCACGGGCCTTTCTGGAACTGCACCGCGCCTACCGGCAAAGCCATGAACGCCTTGCCTCGCTCGACGAGGCTTTGGGGCGCGATGAAACCGCGACCCGTGCCTCGCCCTGGGAAGAAGTGCGGGATTTCTTCCACTATTGCGACAACTATATCGACGCTGTCGACCGCGCCGCCGAACGGTTCGCCGACACTCATGGCCGCGACACGGACCCCGAGGCGAAGGCCCGGGCGCTGCTGTCCGAGCGCGGCATCGACGTGGTTCTGTCGGACAGCACCGAAATCCGCGCGGTGGATGGCAAGCGCATCACGTTGTCGACCCGCACGGCACCGGAAACACGGCGCTTTCAGCTGCTGCACCAGCTTGCCCTGATCACCCAGAATGAACTGCTGGAGGCGACGCTGGATCTGGCCCGCTTTCAGTCCGAAGCCGCCCGCTCCATCGCCAAGATCGGGCTTGCGAATTATTATGCCGGGGCGGCCCTACTGCCCTATCGCGCCTTTCTTGAGGCGGCAGAGGAGACACGGCACGATCTGGAACGGCTGGCCGACCGGTTCGGGGCCTCGATCGAACAGGTTGCGCATCGCTTGTCGACGATGCAAAGGCCGGGGCTGAAGGGCATTCCCTTTTTCTTCGTCCGCGTCGATCAGGCCGGGACAATCACCAAACGCCATTCCGCGACGCGGCTGCAATTCGCCCGCTTCGGCGGGGCCTGCCCCTTGTGGAATGTCCACCGCGCCTTTGAAACCCCGGGCCGATTCCTGCGGCAACTGGCCGAGACACCTGACGGCGTGCGCTACCTTTGCC
>NZ_JBARVQ010000846.1:0-2403 GCF_049646345.1 Albidovulum sp.
AGAAGAATATAGACATCAGAATTCCGGATGAGCCGCCCATGGATTTCCCAAGCTTCTGCGCTACACACAGGCACAGCCTATCGGGATTGGCAAACGGCAGTTCGTCCATGCTAGCCATCAAAGCTTCGGCTGCCGTCGAAACCGTCGAACCCGTGTCACCGTCCCCGGATTTTGCGTCTAGCGCGTTCAGATCGTCCTTGGCTGCGATTAGGGTCTTGCAGCACGCTGTCAGCACTTCACGCAAGACTGGATCCGTCGACGGCTTGAAGCCCAGGGGCGCGAGCTTCTCTGACAGGGGAACAGTCCGTACCGATCCGACAGTCGAAATGCCGGGCCACGCGAAAGGCGATACCGGGGCGTTAAGCCGGTCGATATCGTCGTCGGTTGCCGGAAATACCGAGATTGAAACTCCGTGCATGCCGAGCGATGTCATCATCGCGGACGGGCCCACGATGTGAGATATCTTGGATCCCAACCGTGACTGCAGCAGGTCGTGTGCGATCACCGACATTTCAAGGCAGGATGTGCCGCCAAGATTATTCACCAGTGCGACATGCGGCTCATCACTCATGCAAGCGGTTAACCGATCTGCCATGGCCGATACTGCTACCCTCGCAGAGGTGAAATCGGCCTGTCTGACACCAGGCTCGCCGTGAATGCCAAGACCAAGTTCGATTTTGCCCGCCGGAATCCGATCTTCCTTCGGCGAGCCGGGAATAGCGCAGGTGTCGAGTGACATTCCGAAACTTTTTGCCGCGCTCGCGACACGGCGCGCTGTGCCAGCCACGCTTTCGAGATCGGCACCTATCGCGGCGTGGGCTCCGGCAATCTTGTGAACAAACAGTGCTCCGGCAACACCTCGGGGTTGTAGCAAGTCAGGTAGCGAGATGTCATCTGCGACAATCACAACTTCAACCCTCATGCCCAGATTTCTGGCCCGTTCCGCTGCCAGCCCGAAATTCAGACGATCCCCGGTGTAGTTTTTTACGATAAGCAGGCATCCGGCAGGTCCCGTTACCGCCAGAATGGCTGCGAGAACTGCGTCAACGCTGGGCGAGGCGAAGATGTCGCCGCAAACTGCAGCGGTCAGCATACCTTCCCCTACAAAGCCTGCATGAGCAGGTTCGTGCCCCGATCCACCGCCCGAAACCAAGGCAACCCTGGACTTATCCCAGTCACCGCGAAGCACCACCCGGATATGCGGATATCCATCCAGCCGGACCAACTTGCCACCCGATCCGGCGACCAAACCGTCAATGGCTTCGGTGACGATATCTTTGGTTTCGTTCACAAAATGCGTCATTGTCTTCTTTCGCTTTCTCAAAATTATCGTTGTCATTTCAACGACAGCGGTCGGGTCATAGGCCGAGACCTTCAGGCCGGCCTGGTTGCATTGAGTTGACCTTGCCCACCCGCAACATCCGCATAACCAAGCTGGGCTGAAATCTCGGCTGCGGCGTCGAGCAATTTCTGCCGATATGCCAGCAGATCGTCAGCGCTTCTTCGACCTGTCATGTCCCACATGCTGACAGCTGCGATGACATCGCTATTGTGATCGAACACGGGAGCGGCAAGACCGACGTCCTGCAGGTATTCCTCACGGTTGCTGATCGCAATTCCCGCTTCGCGTACTTTCTGCAGCTCCTTGGCAAAGTCCGCCGGATCCGTGATGGTGCGATGCGTGAAAGCTTCAAGGTCCATCTCACCCAGGATTGCCTGCCGTCTTGCGCCATCCGAAAACGCCAGCAACGCTTTGCCGGCAGCGCAGACATGAGCCGGGGTCCGGTCCCCCACTCGAGGCGCTTGCCGATGGCGCGAAGGGTAGTCGACGATCCTCAACCAAAGCACCTGATTTCCATCCAGAATGGATATGGCCGTACCGGCTCTGACGTCACGGCTCAGTCGCATGAGCGTCGACGCGGAGATTTCAGGAAGATCTGCGGCACTAAGGACATTCGTCGCCCATCCCATCAGCTTCGGCCCGGGTAGGTAGACGCTGCGTAGCGGATCGAGCGCCACCAATCCTTCCTCCCGAAGTATCGACAGCAATCTGTGGGTCGAGCTCTTCGGCAAACCCGCCGCCTCGGTGATCTGGGAATAGGTTAGGCGTGCGCGACTGGAACAGATGATGTCCAGCACCTGAACGCTTTTCGAAACGATCGAACTCTTGGTCATACGCTTTCCCCGGCAGTGTTGACAGCTATTGGAACGCTGGGCATCATAATATAGAGAATCACTTCCATAATATGGAACTATCATGAAACCCAAACGCCTTCAAACGCAACCGTCATGTCAGAATTCAACGGGAGTTCCTGTGACCCGTTTTCTTCGGTGGTGCCAATGAGGTCAGACGTTCAGGTTGCCATCGTCGGCGGCGGCATCGTGGGGGCTTCGGTCCTGTAC
>NZ_JBARVQ010000847.1:0-5911 GCF_049646345.1 Albidovulum sp.
GCCAACAATCAGCTTGCCACGCCCGCAGACGGCGACCGGCTGGCAAAACGCGGCATCCTCTATGCACCGGATTTCGTCGCCAATGGCGGCGGTATCATCAATGTCGCGGCCGAGATCCTGAAGATCACCGACCGGCCCGTCTGGGTCGCGCAAAAGCTCGACGCGCTTGACCGGACGATGGAGGCGATCCTGACCGCCGCGGCGGCCGAACAGGTCAGCCCCAATGCGGTGGCTGAGCGGATCGTGGCCGAACGCATGGCTCGCGCCGCGGCCTGAGGCTTGACTACACCCGACCGCCACACGATCTATGGCGTTATCCGTTCAGGAGCGTTCCGATGAAACTCGCAATCCCCGACATGAGCTGCCGCCACTGCAAGGCGACTGTTGAGCGCTCGATCATCGACCTCGACAGCAACGCCGATGTGATCGTCAACCTCGATGCGAAAACCGCCGAGGTAAAGACGACAGCCGCGCCAGAGGCGATCCTGACGGCGCTGAAGGTCGAAGGTTACCCGGCAAAGGTTCTCTCATAGACGCCCCCGTCGGTTGTGTCATTTCCAAATTCATGCTAAATCGCCTCAAATATTAACTGTTCCAAGATCGGGCAAACCGGCAGTGTGTTGATGCGTGACGGGGTCGGGGGATGAAACCAGTCTTACTTGCGGCGTTTGTGATCTCTACCCCGGCAATTGCCTCTGCGGGACCGATCGACCGGGCCTGCCAGCAATCAAACCGGGTGGCCAATCCGCTGCTTTGCGAATGCATTCAGATGGTTGCGAACATGACGCTGACCGGCTCGGACCAGCGGCTGGCGGCGAAGTTCTTCGGCGATCCGGCCAAGGCGCAGGAAGTGCGTACATCCGGCAGTGACGCGCATCAGGCGTTCTGGCAGCGCTACGTCGCCTTCGGTGACACGGCCGAACAGATCTGCACCCCCTGACCTGACGCCTGCTGAAGGCGGGCGATCATCGCATCTGCCGCAGCCTCAATCAGATCGAAGGCAGCCCCGAAATCACGGGTGTAATACGGGTCGGGAACCTCATCACCTTCCGCGCCATGAAGATAGTCCAGCATCAGGCGCACCGGCGTCGCATTGCCCGCCGGGCGCAGGGCGTCGAGCGACATGTGGTTGGCGCTGTCCATGGCGATGATCAGGCCGAAGGACGTGAAATCCCCGGCCTGAACCTGCCGCGCCCTCAGCGGCGCCAGATCATAACCGCGCGCGCGCCCTTCGGCGATCATCGGTGGATAGGGCGGATCACCGATATGCCATCCCCCCGTCCCGGCACTGTCGGTCGCAATATTCAGCCCCGCAGCGCGGGCCTTGGCGGCAAAAACCGCCTCTGCCGCGGGTGAGCGGCAGATATTGCCGAGACAGACAAAGAGAATACGTTGCATGACAGGCCTCCTCCATCCCGGCCATCGCAGACGGGCCGACGAATGTCAAAACCCGGCCTTGTGGTGATCCCGACCGGGTCAGCGACCCCGACTGAAAGAGCGCTTGCAGCCTTGATGATACACGCCACGGCTAGGCCCGCCAGATCGTGCCGGACTGGGTGGAGCACCTGCCCCGGCGCGCGTTGCAAATGGGTGTTATCCGCAACCGGCTCCGGGAAACTGACGGTCAGCGAAAGGCCGGACCATGGGCCCAGATCGTCATCGACCAGCGTTCACCTGCCGTCACCGGCGTCACCCGGTGCAGAACGAAGCTGGGGAAGAGTGTCGCCGCCCCACGTCCCTTCACAGCGGATCGGATATGCGTATCGGGCATCAGTTCCAGCGCCCCGCCTTCATATCCCTCCGGCGCTGACAGCTGCACCACCATCGTCAGCTTGCGCCGCGACGCGGCCGCACCGGCGCCGATATCGGAATGCCAGTCGAAATGGCCTTCCCGTTCGGCCCCATACCGCGCGACCTGCGCGCTTTCGGCGAATTCACTCAGGGCAAAGTCGAAGGCCTCGCGATTGGCGCGGGCAACCAGCGTGACGATCCGCTCCATCACCCATTCCGCCCCCTCGCGCTCATCCAGCCAGGCAAGATCGGCACGGCGGATATTGTGATCAAAGGCGTTCCGCACCAACCCCGCATCGGCAAGCGGTGCTGAGCCGGCAAGATCTATGATCCGGTCGCATTCGACGGGGTCGAATGCCTCGGGCAGGCTGTAAGGGGTGAACATCGGAAGCGACTCAGAGAGAGAGGGACGACCGCCCTCCCCTGCGCCTATGGCACGCGAAAGTCCGCGCCTGCGGCGACATCGATGTCGCGTTTCAGCCTTTGCAGCAAGGTGGGTTCAATCCCACCTTACCCGGACTATCCGAACCGTCAGCGGGCGTTGTCGACGGGAATGTCGAGTTCCACCTCACCGGCCTTTTCAAAGGTCAGGACAACCTTGACCACGGCACCCTCTGCGGGGCGTTCGGTCAGACCCATGAACATCACATGATCGCCCCCGCGCGCCAGCGCATGGCTGCCGCCTGCCGGAACCTCGAACCCCTCAGGCACATGCAGCATCTGCATGAGGCCGTCGTCACCGGCCTTGTGGGTGTGCAATTCCACCCGCTCGGCGATATCCGACGCCACACCCGTAAGACGGTCAGGCTCATCCCCGTGATTTTCGATCTGCATGAAGGCGGCCCCTGCCATGGCGCCGGGCATGAAGCGGGCATAGGCATCGGTCACGGCAATTGTATCCCCGGCAAAAGCGGGTACGGCGAAAGTGACCGCCAGGGCGGCGACGGCGGCTGTCAGAACATTCATTGTATTCTCCTTGGGTTTCAGACTGATTTTGACATCAGGCCGAAACCGGCGGACCCCGTGCAAGGAAGGCGGATGGCGGCGAAAACATCGCCTGAACCGGTGCCTCGGGATGCAGAACCTCGTATCGCACAGCCGGTTGCAGGGTTTGCGCCGGAACCATGTCGATCGCCGTCAGCAGCGACGGGACAAGATCGGGGCAGAGATGACTGCCCCCGGTCGGTTCACCCTCCGCATCAAGCGTGATCTGAACCAGCCCACCGCCCGAACAAAGAACCACAACCTGCCCACCGATACGCGTCTGTCCGCGCGTCATTGCCGCGGCAAGGCCCATCGCGATCACAGCGAGGCATGTCAGAGAGGCAATCAGGGTGCGAAACGTCCGGGTCGTCATGCCCCCCTTTCTAGACCTTGCCGGATTGGCGCAACAGCCCCCCGTGTGAATAGGTCGCAACCTTGACGAAGAACAGTTCATCGCATGACCGACGACAGCGAAGGCCGCGACCCTGAAAAACAAGAAAGCGCGGCCGAAGCCGCGCTTTCTGAAGATTTCCGATCGTTCCCCGAAGGGCCAGGCCTCAGCGCTTGGAGAACTGGAAGCTGCGGCGGGCTTTCGCCTTACCGTATTTCTTCCGTTCGACCACGCGGCTGTCGCGGGTCAGGAAGCCAGCGGCCTTGAGCGCGCCACGCAAGGAGGGTTCATAAAGCTGCAGCGCTTTCGAGATGCCGTGCTTGACCGCACCGGCCTGCCCCGAAAGACCGCCACCGGCAACCGTGGCCATCACGTCGAACTGGCCTTCGACATTGGCGACCTGGAACGGCTGGCGCAGGATCATCTGCAGCACCGGACGGGCGAAGTACTTCGTGTAGTCGATGAACTCGCCCTTGTTGTTGCGGATCAGGAACTTGCCGGAGCCCGGCTTGATCCAGACGCGGGCAACCGCATCTTTCCGCTTGCCGGTCGCATAGGACCGACCCAGCGCATCGCGCTGCGGCTCACGGGGCGCTTCGATTTCGGCAACAGCCTCGGTGCCCGAGACGGCCGACTTCAGATCGTCGAGAGATTTGATTTCGTCAGCCATATCATGCGCTCCGGGTGTTCTTCGGGTTCATCGACTTGACGTCGAGAACTTCAGGGGCCTGGGCTTCATGCGGGTGCTCGGCACCGGCATAGACGCGCAGGTTCGACATCTGCTGCTTGCCAAGACGATTGCGGCTGATCATGCGCTCGATGGCCTTGATCACCACACGCTCGGGATGGGCGCCGTCCAGCACCTGCTCGGCCGTGCGCGACTTGATGCCGCCCGGATGGCCGGTATGCCAGTAATAGGTCTTGTCGGCACGCTTGTTGCCGGTCATCTGCACCTTGTCGGCGTTGATGATGATCACGTTGTCGCCCATATCCATATGCGGAGTGAACGTCGCCTTGTGCTTGCCGCGCAGGCGCATGGCGACGATCGTGGCGAGGCGGCCCAGAACAACGCCCTCGGCGTCGATCAGGATCCACTTCTTCTCGATCTCCGCCGGTTTTGCGGTATAGGTCTTCATTGTCAGCCCTTCGAGTTCGGGATGGTCTGGGTGGCCAAAACGGCCCCCGGAAATCAGATGCGGGCTTTTCCCTGATCCTGCGGTTCAGGTCAAGGGTGTGCTTCCGTAATTTTCCACATGATTTCAGCTACTTAAAAAATAGGTATCTAAATACCCCACAATACCAGCGACAGAACGGTCAGTTTTGCCCACTGCCCCCGGACCAAAGTCTGATGACATGGACTGCGCCTTGTGTTCTCTTCGGATCAATTACCCAAGACCCGACCACCAATTGCGAACAGATCATCTTAAGCCGCCGCCATGCACAACAATACCGACACTCCAAAAGTCAAACGCCGCTGCCATCGCTGCCATGGTTCCGGCCGCGCACCCTGCCAGATTTGCAACGGTGGCGGTCAGGTCCTGATGGGCACCGACGGTCAGGGACGACCGAAATTCGACCGCTGCAGCGGGTGTTTCGGGGTCAGGACCAAACGCTGTTCGGCCTGCGGCGGCGAAGGCTTCCTGCCGTCCTAGCGCTTGGGCGGGATCGAATAGGTCATGTTCGCCCGCGCGACCGGTTCATCCATGCCCTCGGACCGGATCAATACGTCCCCAACCGCCAGCACACGACCCAGCTTCAACAACCGCGCGGTGCCGATCAGATCGCGCCCGGCTTCGGGCTTGCGCAGGAAATCGACCGACCCGTTCGTGGTCACCGCCAGCGCCACCGGCCCGATCCGGGCAAGGATCGCCAGATAGACCGCGACATCGGCAAGCGCAAAGATATTGGGGCCCGAGACGGTGCCACCGGGTCTCAGATGCCTGTCGCCCACCTTCAGCCGCATGACAATCCCGTCATCGGTCAGCCGTTCGACGGCGAAGTCGCCAGTGACCTGCGGGAACTCCCGTTCAAGGAAAACCGCCAGATCCGCCTCATTCATTACCGCCTGCATCTTCCCTCCCGCGCCGGTCCGACCTAGACTTCCCCGAACCGGAAGGAATGACAAGATGAGCGACCCGATCCTTTTGCGCGAAGATGCCGATGGCATCGCAACGCTGACCCTGAACAACCCCGGCAGCCTCAATGCCCTGTCTGACGCGATGCTGGCGGCATTGAAGGACGCCTTCGCCCGACTGTCCGAAGACCCGGGCATCCGCGTGGTGATCCTGAAAGGCACGGGCAAGGCGTTCTGCGCCGGTCACGACCTGAAGGAAATGCAGGCGGGCCGCGCGGCACCCGACAAGGGCCGGGCTTATTTCGCCGATCTCTTCGGGCGCTGCGCCGAGGTCATGCAGTTGATCCCCGCTTTGCCGCAGCCCGTCATCGCCGAGGTTCATGGCATCGCCACCGCCGCGGGCTGCCAACTGGTGGCCACCTGCGACATGGCGGTTGCAGCCGAGGGCACGAAGTTCGGCGTCAACGGCGTCAATATCGGGCTTTTCTGCTCCACCCCCATGGTCGCGCTTTC
Source organism: Albidovulum sp. (assembly GCF_049646345.1). Classification (GTDB taxonomy): domain Bacteria; phylum Pseudomonadota; class Alphaproteobacteria; order Rhodobacterales; family Rhodobacteraceae; genus Albidovulum. The sequence continues at coordinate 5,754 of NZ_JBARVQ010000847.1, forward strand.
CCGCAACGTCCACCGCAAGACCGCGTTCGAGATGCTGACGACGGGGCAGTTCATTGACGCCGCCCGCGCCGCCGAGGTCGGGCTGGTGAACAAGGTCGTGCCCAGCCAGACGCTCGGCGCTGAAACCCGGGCGCTGGCAGAGATCGTCGCCGGAAAGC
>NZ_JBARVQ010000848.1:0-7893 GCF_049646345.1 Albidovulum sp.
CGGCCCGGATGCGCATCAGTTTCGCCGCAATGCTTTCCGTTTCTTCGGACCCTTCCGCCACCGGGGCAGATGGCGGTGCAGCCGGTTCATCAACGATCGCCGGGGCCTCATCGGCACGTGCACGCAAGACAATGCCGTTTTCGCTGACCTTCGCGTCAACACGCCGCTGGACTTCGCGTTCGGCGATGCGGTGCAGCATGTCGGCATCCGGGGTGGGCGGTTCCGCACCGAAAAAGCGGTCATCGGCGGCGAGTTCGCGGAAGTATTCGGCAATGGCCTTCATCGCCGAGAACGGGTCGTCAAACCCCTCCAGCGTACAAGAAAAGGTGCCGTAGGACACCGTCAGGATCTTACTCGCGCCAACCATGAAAACTCGCCTTCTTTCGCGCCTGTATTCTTAGGCTGCCCTTTAACTTATGCGGCATCGTGGACAAAAACAGGTTAATTGAAGGTTATTTTTCGGCCCATATTGTGTCTCTTCGCCATTTTCGTCATCAATGTCGGCATGTTAGCCACCATGCTTCAATCCGATAAGCCCGTAACGCTGCTGGGCGCAGGGCAAAGCACATCTTACTGTCTGAAAGAGGCGCTCACCCATGCCCCTTTTCTGGTAGCAGCAGATGGTGGCGCGAATATGGCAATCGCGGCGGGATATACGCCCGAAGCCGTGATCGGCGACTTCGATTCGATCACGGCCGACACCCGCGCCGCGATCCCGCCGGAGCGGCTTTTCCATATTTCCGAACAGGATACGACCGATTTCGAGAAATGCCTGAGCCGGATCGAGGCGCCACTGATCCTTGGCGTGGGGTTCGCGGGCGGGCGGCTTGATCATGTGCTTGCCGTCTGGACGGTGCTGGCACGTTACCCGGCGCAACGATGCCTGATTTTGGGCGAGGAGGATGTGGTCTTTCTGGCTCCGCAGCGTCTGAATCTCGATCTGGCCGAGGGAACGCGGGTGTCGCTGTTTCCGATGGGGCCGGTCCGGGGCCGGTCAGATGGGCTGTTCTGGCCGATAGACGGGATCGGATTCGCGCCTGACGGGCGGATCGGCACGTCGAACCGGGCGACGGGCCCTGTCACGCTCGACTTCGACGCGGCGAGGATGCTCGTCCTCTTGCCGCGCTCATGTCTGGAAGCTTCTATCGCAGCTCTGGTGCCGGGGGATGCAGCGTAAGCCGGGCGGCCCGCGCAACCTGGCGTTCGCGGTGAATGACATAAAGGCCCGAGGCGACGATGACCGCCACCCCGGACAGGGTCAGCGCATTGGGAAAATCGCCGAAGAAGATATAGCCGAAAAGCGTCGCGGTCACGATTTCTAGGTAATGCAGGGGGGCCAGCGTGGATGAGGGCGCGAATTTCAGCGCATAGGTCATGGCCATGTGACTGATCGTGGCGGCAAGGCCGACACAGAAGCACCAGAGCCAGAATACCCCTTCGGGCAACACGAAGGCCAGCGCGGGTTCGCCAAGGCCGTGGCCAACCGCGAGAAAAGGCAGGCAGAGAAGTGCCGCAAGAACGGCGGTGTGAAACTGCATCGTCACCGGATGCATCCTTTGCGACAGATGGCGTGTGACCAGCATGTAGAAGGCGAAAAAGACCGCTGTGCCGAGCGGAAACAGCGCCACGGCCCCGAAGGCCGCAAAGGACGGCTGGATGACGAGGAGCGACCCACCGAACCCGACGATTGCCGCGCCAAGTCGTCGTGGCCCGACCTGTTCGGACAAAGCCAGCTTGCCGACCAGAAGGATGATGAAGGGTTCGACAAAGACGATGGCAAGCGCATCGGCAATGGGCATGACCTTGACCGCGGCGATGAAGCAATAGGTCGAGGCGATGGCGAGGCTGGCCCGGATGGTGGTCAGGCCGAGCGTCTGTGGCGTCATGCTGAAGCTGAGCCGCATGAACAGCACGACCGGCAGCATGAGAGCGGCCTGCACGATGAACCGGCCGAGCGTGACCACGCCCACCGGCACGTCCTGTGCGGCGAGTTTGGAGGCGACGTCGATGAGCGGCGCGAAGATGCAAAAGCCGATCATCAGCGCGACGCCGGTCAGGACACGGTCGGTCGGGTTCATAGCCTTCCGCTATCCGGGCAGCGCTGCCACGTCCAGCCGGAAAGCGACATTCTCTGGCGCGGCTCTTTAAAAACGGAGGCCCGTTCCGGGCCACGACATGTCTCGCCATCCCGGCCGGGGCCGGGCTGGCTCGGACTGGTGCCGGGCTATCGGCCAGGGAGTGCTGGCCCGCGCGGCCGGACGCCAGGTCACGCCATCCCGGCGAGTGGGACAGCGCGCAATCGAGGCTGAATTCAGAAGGCAAACGCCTCAGCAGTTCGGCACGTTCACCGCGAGCCCGCCGAGCGAGGTCTCCTTGTATTTCTCATGCATGTCGTGGCCGGTCTGGCGCATCGTTTCGATCGCCGCATCCAGGGGCACGAAATGCTGACCGTCACCGCGCAGGGCGAGCGAGGCGGCCGAGACCGCCTTGATCGCACCCAGCCCGTTCCGTTCGATACACGGCACCTGCACCAGCCCCTTGACCGGATCGCAGGTCATGCCGAGGTGGTGTTCCAGTGCAATCTCTGCCGCATTTTCAACCTGTTCCGGCGTGCCGCCCATCACGGCGCAAAGGCCTGCCGCAGACATCGCGGCGGCCGATCCGACCTCGGCCTGGCAGCCGCATTCGGCACCCGAGATCGAGGCGTTGTGCTTGCACAGGCCCCCGATCGCCGCTGCGGTCAGGAGGAAATCGCCGACCTTTGACTGGGTTGCACCCGGTACATGGTCCAGCCAATAGCGGATCACGGCGGGCAGCACGCCCGCTGCCCCGTTGGTGGGCGCGGTCACGACCTGACCGCCGGCCGCGTTTTCCTCATTCACCGCCATCGCATAGACGCTCATCCAGTCGTTGATGACATGGGGGGCGGTGATGTTCAGCCCGGCTTCGGCCTTCAGCGCCTCATGGATGCCCTTGGCCCGGCGGCGCACCTTCAACCCGCCCGGCAGGATGCCGTCGGTGGCAAGCCCGCGCTCGATGCAGTCGTTCATCACCTGCCAGAGCCGGGCCATGCCGTCCTCCAGATCGCGCGCGGAGCGGAAATGCAGCTCATTGGCGCGCTTCATCTCGGCGATATTCATGCCCGAGGCGGCGGCCATTTCCAGCATCTCGGCCGCCGACTGGAACGGATAGGGGCAGCCCGAGGGGGCCGCGGCCTTTTTGCCGGCATTGGCCTGTTCCGCATCGGTCAGGACGAAACCGCCGCCGATGGAATAATAGGTTTCCTGCAGGATCACGTCGCCTTGGGCATCCGTCGCCATCAGGATCATGCCATTGGCATGGCCGGGAAGCGACGGGCCGTAATCGAAGACCAGATCGGTTTCTGGCTGGAAGGCCAATGTCGGTAGGTCGGGTGGTGTGACCGTGCCGGTCTCGGCGATGGCAGCAAGGGTCGCTTCGGCCTTTTCATGGTCGTAGCTCTCGGGCAGGAACCCGGCCAGCCCGAGCACCGTCGCCCGGTCGGTGGCGTGACCCTTGCCGGTGAAGGCCAGCGAGCCATGGAGCGAGGCTTTCAGGCCATGGGGATGAAAGGGCGAGGCGCGAAGCGCGGCAAGAAAGCGCGCGCCCGCCACCATCGGGCCCATCGTATGCGAGGAAGACGGGCCGACGCCCACCTTGAACATGTCGAAGACGGAAAGAAACATCTGGGCCGGGCCTTTCAGGTCGCACTACCCTCGGGCGGGCAGGCATATGTGGGTCTGGTGAATATCGTCTCGCCCAGCCCTTCGGCAAGGGCTGCTTTGCGCGCGGCGGGGCGGACCTCCATCGCGGCGGCGACAGCGTGGAGTGCCGGAGAGCGCGAGAGGTCGAACCACCCGGTGCCGCCCTCGGGGTAAAGGGCCAGCCAGCGCAGGAGGCAGGAAACGTAGGAGGTCAGGATCGAAGGCGTGTCTGGGGCGAACCAGCCGGGCCGGTCCCTCGCCATCGCCTCCATCAGCAAAAGATGGCGGAGGATGCGGGTGCGGGTCGCCAAGGCGAAAGCGGTCACGCAATCCGGGTCCCCGGCATAGCGCGCAGGATAGAAATGCAGCCTGATATCGGCATGGAGCGTGTTCGACGTGAAGAACTGCCATTTGAGGAAACCCGCCCGCGCCGGGTCGCCCGGTTGGGGCGCAAGCGCGCCATGGCGTTCCGAAAGCCAGAGCAGGATCGCGCCGGTTTCGAAGATCGGGCCGTCGGGCGTTTCCAGCACAGGGATCAGCCCGTTCGGATTGAGCCGCCGATAGGCGTCTCCGTCCTGCGCCCGGGCCTTGCGATCGACCAGTTCCGTCCGGAACGGCTGACCCAATTCCTCCAGCACCAGCCGCACGATGAGTGAAGCATTGTCAGGGGCGTAATGCAGGATATAGGGCGCGTCGGTCATGGCTGACTTATGCGCTGGGATCAGGGGTGCAGAGCGGTGGAAAGCGACCTTTCCGGGCGAAATCCGCGCCTGGTCGGGCGAAACGGTGCCGCCGGGCAGATGCGGGTTTCGTGATCACGAAGACCGCGACAGAACGGACTTGCGCGGGGGCTTGCCCCCGCGCTCCGCCGGATCAGGTCAGGCGAAGTGCGGAGCGGTAATGACAGTGCGTTAAGCGGCGAGATCCCATTGACCCTTGACAGAACGCTTTGGCGACGCGGCATCACCTCCCCCGAATTGTGCAGGTGAGGATTTGTTAACCAAGCTGTCCGATGCTCGGCGGGGTTACGAGGAGGATGTGTGATGAACAGAAGCCGGGGTTTTTCGGTGCTCTTGATCGCAGCATCTACGGTCATCGCCACAGGCCCGGGCGCGGCAGGTGACGGGGCGCCACTGCCGGTTGACGGGGCCGCTCTGGTCCGGGCGCTGCCCGAACGGGTTCTCGACCGGATCCGAAAACGCCCGGCGTCCTATATCGAGGTGGCGGCCGAGGCGATCCTGAGTTTCGGCGCCGGGGGCGGTATCGGGATGGCAGGGATCGAGGAAAGCATCCTGGCCGAGCGGGCGAAAGTGTGGGCGCGCGAGATGGAGCGGTTCCTGCGTGCCGATCTTAACAATGACGGGCGCATGACGGCACAAGAAGTCGATGGGCTGATCCGGCGCACCTATCAGGGCTGGCGCGGCAAGCTGAAGGTGGCGCAGGGCACAGCGGACGCCGACGGGGATGGCTTGATTTCGGCGGACGAACTCGTCGCTTATGCGTCAGCTGCGGCATATGCGGCTGTCGGCGAAGACGAGGCCTTGGATCGCATGGCTCTGATGGCTTTCGATCTTGATCACGACGGGCAAGTCACGCTGGCCGAAGTCATGGACGGGGTAGAGGCGCTGGTCGCGCTCGATCTCAGCGTGGTGCGCAAGGACATCTGAGCGGCCACAATTGGGGCAAGGGCGGCCATTTGCCCCTCGCAACCAGCGGGCATCTTTCCTATAACCAAGGCGCTTGCCCTGACGGAGGATCCCATGCCGGCTGAACTCTCGCCCATCGACAAGGCGAAATACGCTGCGGCCAGACGTGCTGTCGACCTTGTCGAAAACGGCATGCGCGTGGGGCTTGGCACCGGTTCGACCGCCGCCTGGATGGTGCGTGCTCTGGCTGAACGTGTGCAGAATGAGGGGCTGAGCATCACCTGCGTGCCCACCTCGGATCGCACGGGCGATCTTGCCCGCGATCTGGGGCTTCACGTGGTGACGCTCGATGATGCGAAATGGCTTGATCTGACCATTGACGGAACCGACGAATTCGACCCCGGCCTCAATCTGATCAAGGGCGGCGGCGGCGCGCATCTGCGCGAAAAGATCGTCGCCACCGCCTCTGACCGGGTGGTGGTGATCGCCGATCCCGGCAAGCAGGTCACCCAACTGGGCGCCTTTCCCCTGCCGGTCGAGGTTCTGGCCTTTGGCCTTGCCGCGACACGGGCGCTGATCGAGGAAATGCTGATGTCGATCGATGTCCTCAGCCGTCAGGTGACGCTCAGGATGAATGGCGACACGCCTTTCGTCACCGATGAGGGCAACCATGTCCTTGATCTGCATCTGGGCCGGATCGGCAATCCGCGCCAACTGGCGCTTGTCCTCAATCAGGTGCCGGGTGTGGTTGAAAACGGGCTTTTCATTGATATCTGTGATCAGGTGATCGTCGGCCACACCGATGGACGGGTCGAGATGCACGATATTGATGGCAGCGCGAAACCCGGTGACAAGGTGGAATTCGGCGAGCCGGAAAACATCTTCGCCGATCTCGGCGACCAATAGCCGGGAAGGGCGCGCATGGCTTTCGATTACGATCTTTTCGTCATTGGTGGCGGTTCGGGGGGCGTGCGGGCCGCAAGGATCGCATCCAGCGAATATGGTGCGAAGGTCGGTATCGCCGAGGAATACAGGATGGGTGGAACCTGCGTCATCCGGGGTTGCGTGCCGAAGAAACTGATGGTCTTCGCCTCGTCCTACGCGCCCGCCTTCGAAGATGCCCGCGCCTATGGCTGGGATGTGACGGTTGGGCGCTTTGACTGGACGGCGTTCCGGGCGAAGCTCGACGCTGAACTGGACCGGCTGGAAAGCGTCTATCGCGCCGGGCTGACGGGGGCGAAGGTCGCGATCCACGATTGCCGCGCGGTGGTAGAGGATGCGCATACGGTGCGGCTGGCCACGGGTGAGGCATTCACCGCCAAGCACATCCTGATCGCCACGGGCGGCCAGCCTTTCGTGCCCGAGATGGCGGCGGCGGCCGGGGCGCTGACCTCGAACGACATCTTCAAGCTCGATAGCCTGCCGAAATCGATCCTGATCGTCGGCGGCGGCTTCATCGCTTGTGAATTCGCCTGTATTCTCAACGGGCTCGGCGTCGAAGTTACACAGTTTTATCGGGGCGAACAAATCCTGCGCGGCTTCGATGGCGAGGCGCGGGGCCATATCGCCGAACATATGCGCGATGCCGGGATCAACCTTCATGTCGGCACCGATGTGATTGAAATGAAGGCGGCAGAGGGCGGCACCTGGGTCAAATCGACCGACGGGCGCGAGGGGGTTTATGAAAAGGTCGTCTATGCGACCGGCCGGATGCCCAATACCGAAGGGCTCGGGCTCGACAAGCTGGGGGTGAAGCTCGGCCGCAAAGGCGAGGTCATGGTGGATGAATGGTCCCAGACCGCCGTCCCGTCGATCTTTGCCGTGGGCGATGTGACAGACCGGATCAATCTGACGCCGGTGGCGATCCGCGAGGGCCATGCCTTTGCCGACACCATCTTTGGCGCCAAGCCGACGAAATCGGATCATGAGCTTGTCGCCAGCGCCGTCTTCACCCAGCCGGAATTCGGCACCGTCGGCATGACCGAGGAAGCGGCGCGGGATGAGCGGCCGATTGAGGTCTACGCCACGTCGTTCCGGCCCATGCAATCGGCTTTTGCCGGGCAGCCCGACCGGGTGATGATGAAGCTGATCGTCTGCGCCGAGACCCGCAAGGTGCTCGGCTGCCATATTGTGGCACCCGGCGCTGGCGAGATGATCCAGCTTGCCGCCATCGCGATCAAGATGGGTGCGACCAAGGAAGATTTTGACAGAACGGTTGCGGTTCACCCCGTAATGGCCGAAGAACTGGTGACATTGCGCAAACCGGTGCGGACAGCTTGACTTTCCGCCCCGGATGCCCAGTTCGGATGTGAATTTGTGAAGAACAACAAGAGGGAAATGACCTGATGGCTGGAAGCGGAGGCCCATGGGGCGGCGGCGGGTCCGGCGGCGACGATGACGACCGCAAGGGCGGTCGCGGCGGACGTCGGCCAGGCGAAGGTGGACCTGTCCCCGAGATCGACGAGATCATGAAGAAGGGTGCCGAGCAGCTCAAGGTGCTGATGGGCGGGCGCGGCGGCGGGCCG
>NZ_JBARVQ010000849.1:0-2669 GCF_049646345.1 Albidovulum sp.
GGGTGAATATCGCGTTGGTCACGCCGGGGATTCCGTAAAGACCAACCATGATGATGACGATCAACATCAGTCCCCAGAACGCATCGGCAAAGCTGTGCCAAATCTCGGCCCAGCCCAGCCACTCGCCCTTGGGCAGGTTCTTCCAGATCGCCCAGATCAGGATCGTGGCCATCAGCATGCCGCCGGCCAGAAGGCCGGGGAAGACGCCCGCCAGGAACATCCGGCCAACCGAGACATCCGTCGCCGAGGCATAGACGACCATGACGATGGAGGGCGGAATGAGGATGCCGAGGGTGCCCGCGTTGCAGATCACCCCCGCCGCGAAATCCTTGGAATAACCCACCTGCCGCATCGCTGCGATGACGATGGAACCGATGGCAACCACAGTGGCAGGGCTCGACCCCGAGAGGGCGGCAAAGAGCATACAGGCGAAGACGCCCGCGATGGCCAGTCCCCCCGGCAAGTGCCCGACACAGGCGATGGAAAAACGGATGATCCGTTTGGCCACGCCGCCCGTCGACATGAAGCTTGAGGCGAGGATGAAGAACGGGATTGCCAGCAGCGTCGCATGCCCTTCCATCGCCTGATAAAGCGTCTGCGCCACCGAGGCCAGCGAAGTATCCGAGAACCACAGCAGGAACAGGGTCGACGAGAGGCCGAGCGAGATCGCGATCGGCACGCCGATCAGCATGAAGCCCACGACCATGACAAAAAGCAGGACGACTTCCATGGTCTATTCCTCGTAGTTCATGTGACGGACATTCTCGACGGCGTCCTCGGCTTCGTGGCTGACGATCAGGCTGTCGCGGGTGCCGGTGACGATGCCCCAGCTTGCCTGCAGCAGGCGAAAAAGCAGCAGTGCGCAGCCGATGGGCAGCATCAGATAGGGGATGAAGCGGGGCAGTTTTTCGTAAGCCTCGCCCTGATTGAACATCGGCTCGATGAAGCGCAGCCAGTCCACCATTGGGATCTGCTCGGTCTCATACCAGGCCTGATCGCGGGTCTTGATGAAGCCTTCAGGGAACCAGCGCCCGCCCGTCTGCTCAAACCCGCCGAAGGGGGCCCAATAGTCCCAAGCCCCTTTCATCAAAAGGAAGGCATAGGCCAGACAGCAGACCGCCGCGGCAAGCGCCAGAATACGCCGCCCGCGATGGGGCAGAAGGTTGATCACCGCATCGACCCCCAGATGCGCCGTCACCTTAACCGCATAGGACATGCCGAATAGCACGAGCCAGGCAAAGAGCGCCGAGGTCAGTTCCAGCCCCCAGATGAGGGAAGAGTTGAAGACATAGCGCAGGACGACATTGGTGAAGGTGATCACTGTCATCAGGCCAAGGATCACCGCGATCACGGTTTCCTCGAATTCATTCACCACACGGCCGAGCGCCGTGGCAGGTTCATACTTGCCGCTCATCTTCCCCCCCCCTTTTTACAATCCGGGCCCGGCAATCAAAGGCCGGGCCCGGTCAACACCGCCGGAGTGGTGGCTCAGCTACCGGTGTTGAACGACTGTGCGGCGTCGATATTGTCCTGACCGATGCCGTCGGCGAACTGATCCCAGACCGGCTTCATCGCATCGACCCAGGCCTGACGCTGTTCATCGGTCAGTTCGCGGATCACGCCGCCTGCATCCAGAACCGACTGACGCGCGGCCTGATCGACCTCGCCCACCGCCGCGTTCCGTTCGGCGGTGACTTCCGCAAGGATGGTCATGACCTGATCCTTGACCGCCGGGTCAAGACTGTCGAGCCAGTCGACCGAGGCCACGACAAGGTAGTCGAGCACACCGTGATTGGTTTCGGTCGTACCGTCCTGCACCTCATAGAATTTCTGGCCGTAGATGTTCGACCAGGTGTTTTCCTGCCCGTCGACAACCTTCTGCTGAAGCGCGCCGTAAACTTCGGAAAACGCCATCGGCTGGGGCGAGGCGCCCAGTGCTTCCATCTGGGCGATGATCACGTCCGAAGGCTGCACGCGGATCTTCAGGCCCGTCATATCGGTCGGCATTTCCAGGGGCTTGTTGGCCGACATCTGCTTCAGCCCGTTATGCCAGAAATCCAGCCCCTGAAGACCACGGCGGGCCATCGAGTCCTTCATCGCCTGACCGGTCTCAGAAGCCTGGAAGGCGTCGACCGCCTTGATGTCCTTGAACATGAACGGCAGATCGAAGATCTGGAACTGCTTGGTGAACGCCTCGAATTTCGAGAGCGACGGGGCCGCGAACTGCACGTCGCCCTGCAGCATCGCTTCCAGCACCTGATCGTCGTCATAAAGGGTGGAGTTCGGATAGACCTCCATGCAGGCGGTGCCGTCCATCTCGGCATTCACCCGTTCGGCGAAAAGGCTGGCCGCGATGCCCTTCGGGTGCTTGTCGGAATTGGTGACATGGGCGAACTTCATCACGATCTCGCCCTCATCGCAGCCAGCGCTGGCCATGGCGGCCCCGGCGGAAAGCACCAGCGCGATCGCTGTCATTGTTGTGGTTGCGGTTTTCATATTCTTCCTCCCTTGAACTCATTGGTTCTGGGCGCCATGTCGGAAAGACGGCGCTCGCATGTAGAGAAGCCGTTGTGAAAAGGCCGATCAACGTTTCTTTTCCACCTGCTCGCGGGCGGTTTTTTTATTTCAAAACCAATCGACTACGCGAAAGCACCCGCCATGTCCTGTAT
>NZ_JBARVQ010000850.1:0-3796 GCF_049646345.1 Albidovulum sp.
AACCTACCTCAACTGCGGCGCAATTCATTTTCGGCAAGTATCGGAAAAGACGAACAATTTTGAATGCGTCTCGATTTGGGTGAAGGGCGGGTGAAAGGAGACCACGGGCGTTCGGAGACCAATTTTGGGCCAACGGCCAGTCTCCGAAAGTCGGATGGCTCCGCTAAAACCCTTTGAACCAAAAAGAAAAAAGGACCTCACAGGGGCCTCGTCTCGGGTTCGCGAATAGTTTGTGGCGGAGATAGAGGCGGCCATCATATATTCCTACAAGTTCCATACTGTCCATTATTTCCCTTTTTGTATTGGACTTTAGGCCCAAGCTATTCCATGCTTGCCCTACCAGTTCCACATAATATTGTGGGGCAGTTTTTCACAACAGGAGGCAAGCATGCCGGGCAAACTGACGGGCAAGCACCAAGACAAGCGGTTGTCGGCAGCGTTCGTGCGCTCGACCACACAACCGGGCCGCTATATGGACGGGCAAGGGCTTTTCCTGAAAGTGGATGCAACTGGGGCAAAGCGTTGGGGACAGCGCCTCCTTATCCGAGGCAAACGGCATGATATCGGTCTAGGAGGTGTCGAATTGGTGCCTCTGGCTTTGGCGCGGGCACTTGCGTTGGAAAACCGTGCGCTGGCACGAACCGGGGGCGATCCGCTTGCCGCAAAAAGACTGGCCGAGCGTATACCCACATTTGCGCAAGCAGTGGATAAATACCTTGAAACCAAGTTGGCGGAGTTTCGCAGCACAAAGCACGCCAAACAATGGCGGGCGACACTCGACACCTACGCGGGGCCACTGATCGGGCAAATGCGGGTGTCCGATATAGAGATGCGCGACGTTTTGCGCGTTCTGAAACCCATCTGGGAAACAAAAACCGAAACCGCGTCCCGGTTGCGAGGACGTATAGAGGCGGTTCTTTCATGGGCTACTGTTTGTTCCTATCGGACCGGCGACAATCCGGCGCGATGGCGCGGCAATCTTGACCTACTTCTCCCAAAACCCTCCAAAGTTGCAAAGTCGGACAATCAACCCGCTTTGGCGCTGAGCGATGTGCCGCAGTGGTGGTCAAACCTTCAAACCCGCGATGGCATGGCGGCACAGGCGCTGCAATTTCTCACCTTGACGTTGGCACGTTCGGGTGAGGTTCGTGGTATGACTTGGGATGAAGTCGATCTTGAAAGGGCTCTGTGGATTATCCCCGTCGACCGCATGAAGGCTGGACGGGAACACCGAGTGCCACTGACAAAAGAGGCCGTGACACTTCTGCGAAACCTGCCCCAAATGAAAGGGAGTCCTTTTGTGTTCTTTGCACCGCGTGGCGGAATGTTATCCGACATGACAATCAGCAGCGTCATGCGCCGGATGCAAGAAGCCGAGGAAAAGGCGGGCCGCAGTGGATACCTTGACTCACGCAACAAGCGCCCGGCTGTCCCGCACGGGCTACGCAGCACCTTTCGGGACTGGGCGGCGGAACAGGGCTTTGAGCGAGACTTGGCTGAAATGGCGCTTGCCCACAACGTAGGCTCAGAAGTGGAACGTGCCTATCGGCGCACCGATCTGGTGGAGCGGCGGCGGGCAATGATGGGGGCTTGGGGGCGTGTCCTGCGCGGCGAAACTGGGGCGCAAGTGGTTCAGTTCGCAGGATAGTCCGCTTTTCTTTCTCGAGCATAGAAATTTGGCTAAAGCATTGCTTCAAATACGAATAATGCCTCAACTTTATTGATATTCCAAGCGCGTATAGTTACGTGCATTTAGAGCCATTAGTAAATCCGGCACAGTAAGGACAGGACCACCAATAGGAGGTATCCATGTCCCAAACGAACCGAATCCTTCGCCGCCCCGATGTTGAACACCTGACGGGCTTCAAGCGCAGCATGATTTATTTGATGATGCAGCGTGGCACCTTCCCCAAACCCGTGAAACTTTCTGAGCGTGCAATCGGCTGGCGCGAAAGCGACGTAGCGGCTTGGCTTTCCAGCAGGGAGGCAACGTGACGCCATGACAATCAATGAGAACGCGTCGCGCGGCTTGCAGGCCGACGCGACGCGGGATTGCCTTCCTGATCGGGCGGGCACCCCAAACATAGCGCAACTGACCCGTTCGCGCCAGAAGGTAGCCACCTTCTATATTTCACCGGGCAGTGGCAACGCTTGGTGCTTGGCCCAACTGGTCGAGGCCGGGCCGGTCGGTATAACAGCTGCCGATTTTCCCGGCACGAGGATTGCCGCCCATGTCCACTGTCTAAGGCAGGCCGGTGTGCCGGTCACTACCCGCCATGAGGCCAATCACGACGGCTGGGGCGGGCATCATGGCGTTTATCAACTTGGCGCAACTGTCCTTCGCATTGAGGGAGACTTGCCATGAATGCCCCGTCAGCAATCAGCATGGACCGCCGCGAAATTTCTGACCGCTACCGGGGCGAAATTATCCGCTCTGGCAAGTGGCGCATTGTCATCTGCAAAGACAGCTACCAGTGGATTCTTCAGCGTCTCACACGCTCTGAAAGCCCGGATGGGGTCAGATGGGAAGGTCGTCACTACTTCCGGCAGCGGGACACCGCGATACGGCTCTGGCGGAAGCACACTGGCGAGGACGGGGCAATTCTGATGGCTCTGCTTCCTGAAAGATTTTCGACTTTGAAATGAATGGCGCTCGCTGGCAAAGGCGGGCGCTGAGTCTGGTTAAGGGTTCGAAAGACCGTGGGGCCAGACTTGATAGGATTACCACGGGGCGCGACCGCAGTCCGACCGCAGTCCGAAAGGCTGAAGCGGGGTCGCCGGGGGTAAAGACACCCTCGCAAGTTGCAGCTGAGCCGCGCGCGGTCTTCTTGCGATGCGTGGCGCCCTAAGCGGGGACCGGCTCCGAAGAGCAGGGCTAGACGCGGCGGGCATGGGGACCAACCCGAGCTTTGGCTGGGGCTGGTCGTCCTATGCCCGTCACAAAGACCTCACCAAAGAGCAGAAGCGATTAGTGAAAAAGACTCCTCTAGATCTTGAGAACAGCTCGAAGAAGCCAAAGCACAACCCAAAACCCCGGAATAAAAATGAAAATGCTACTTCGATCCGGGCCGAAGCCAATCCAACTTAGGAGCAGGAAAGCAAAGAAAACAAGTGCCGACACACTGAACAAGGTGTCTAACAGAATTCCAATCGATCGCAGCCTAAAGCTATTCATAGCATCATTTCGGGTTTGCTGGGACGTCAGTAAGTCGAACACATATAAACCGACTGCAGCAATAAGCACCCCAATGAGTGGCCCGAAAAGCAGCATTCCGAGACGTGCTTCGGGATCAGAATCTCTACTTGTCGGGCTCTCTAACACGACAAGAAATACTAAGATTCCGACGCCAGCTATAACCCATGTCCGCATTCTTGATTACCGCCGCCCATTGTATAGAGACCATGATTAACTGGCAGACCGTATCAAGGACAGAGGCGTCGCCAGCGCAAAAGCCCAAGTGTTACCCATGTTAATACACAGGCGGTGACCGTGGGGCCCATTCTTTCTAAGATGGTGAAGAATCTGTTGGGCGCATTTTTCTGTTTTCGACCTGTGCATGCTGGACAATTGGTGCCGGGCTATTCGAGGTTGGAAGCCGCCCTCGCGCGCTGGAAGGCCGGATGGAGGGCGTTGCCGTCCCCTTGGCTATCTTTCCGTGTCTGAGGACGACTTGCGACACCTGCCGGGCCGTCATAAAGCGGGAAGGCTATTCCGAAGCTGTAAGTTGTGGCATCTTGAATGGTGAACAAGGGAGGCGACTAGATGGAAGTTATCATCCAAGCGGCAGTTGGGGGT
>NZ_JBARVQ010000851.1:0-1727 GCF_049646345.1 Albidovulum sp.
GTTTCAGGCATGGGGTCCTCGTGGCGGTTTGACGCATACCTAATATAGTTTTGCCGCAAATATCCAATAAATATTCTTAAAAACCCAGCATCAATCCTCAATGACCGCTGCCGGTAAGGGAGGCCTGCCCCATGTCTCACCAAAGCCAGATCCGCGCCCTTCACAAGGTTGCCCCGGCAATCCGGGATGGGGCATCCACCGGGCAACGCTTCACGTTTCTGCTTCTTGATGGGTTCGCACATCTGCCACTGGCCTCTGCGCTGGAGCCGATGCGTCTGGCCAACCAGCTTCTGGGATCGCGCGCCTATTCCTGGCGTATCGTCAGCATGACCGGTGCTCCGGTCGCCTGTTCGTCCGGGCTGACGGTGATGACAGATGGAGCATATAGCGCGCTTGGACGTGACGACACGCTGATCGTCATCGGCGGCGCAACACTGCGCCGACATCCTGACACCCGTCTTAGCCATCTGCTGCGCCGGGAAGCGGCCCATGGGGTCAGGATCGGCGGCTTTTGCAGGGGGGTCTATGCGCTGGCGCATGCGGGTCTGCTCGACGGCGAGGAATGCGCGGTCCACTGGGCTGATATCGACGGCTTTGCCGAGAACTTTCCGAACGTCCGGATCAGCCGCAATGCATTTGCGCTCGGCCGTCGCCCGACGGCGCCGGGCGGTGGCATGTCAGCCGATCTGATGATGCATCTGATCTCCGGAACCCATGGGGCCGAGGTTGCCACCAGGATCGCTGACCTGATGGTCTGCACCGAGGTGCGCAGCCCCCAGTCGAAACAGAAAGTATCGATCCAGTCGCGCTACGGGCTGCGCAACCCAAGGCTGGTCAAGGTGCTGAGCTGCATGGAGGCGAACCTCGAAACGCCACTCACAGCGCAAGAGATTGCTGATATCGCAGCGATGTCGGTGCGCCAGACCGAACGGCTTTTCGCCCAGCATCTGAACACGACGCCGATGTGCTTTTACATGCAGATGCGACTGGAAAAGGCGCATAAGCTGCTGTCGCAGACCGAGCTTTCGGTGACAGAGATTGCCGTGGCCTGCGGGTACAAATCCACGTCACATTTCACCAAGAGCTTCCGCGACGCCTACGGCGCCACCCCGAAACGAATGCGCGCCGTCGGAAGCTGATCTGAGCACCGGCGACGGGCACCAAATGCGCTGATTTCCGGCACCAATCACCGGGGAATTCGCGAGGCCCTCTGCCCCCTTCGGGGTTGGGCCGGTCACACTCGGTCAGAACCTGATGCCACCGCTTGGCCAGACGACATAGGATTCTCCGCTGCGGGATGCCGGTACGGGAACGCCCGTGTTCCGGCAGGTCGACACACCGGCATTCAGCTCAGATTCCGAACGCACCTGCTTAAAGAAACTGAGGTCACGCACGAGTTTCTTGCCGTCGAGTTCAACGACTGCTTTGCGCAGGATGCGCCGGAAGCCAATGGCGCTGCTCGCATCGGCGAAATACGATGCACCGCAGACCGCAAGTTGGCCGTTCGACTCGATCACATTGTATTTGTACATATATCCGCGACCGTAACCGTTCACCGTCAGCGTGCCGCCACCGAACGAGTCGTCAATCGGCAGTGAGAAGTCCGAAGCGGCGAAAACCGGTGTCGTTAGGGACAGTGCCACAGCGCAGGCGGTGATTGTTCGAGAAATCATTTAAATACCCCAGATTCAGCAAGCGTAATCAATTGCATACATTCTCTGCTTGGC
>NZ_JBARVQ010000852.1:0-2828 GCF_049646345.1 Albidovulum sp.
GATCGTCATCGGGCGACACGGCGAGGCGGAAATAGGCCATCGCATCGCGAATTTCCTGACGCTCGGAAAAACGCGGGCCGCCGATGACGCGGTAAGGCAGGCCGATGGTCAAAAACCGGTCCTCGAAGGCCCGCATCTGGTGGCTGGCGCGGACAAGGATCGCCTGCCTGTTCAGACTGACCGGATCGCGCCCTCGGGTGCCGCGCTGCAGGGCCTCGACCTCCTCACCGATCCAGCGCGCCTCTTCCTCGCCGTCCCAATGGCCGATCAGCCGCACCTTTTCGCCGCCCTTGGCCTCGGTCCATAAGGTTTTGCCCAGCCGCCCCTCATTGGCCGCGATCAGGCCCGAAGCGGCGGCAAGGATATGCTCGGTCGAGCGGTAATTCTGTTCCAGCCGCACCACATGCGCGCCGGGAAAATCCTTCTCGAACCGCAGGATATTGCCCACCTCGGCTCCGCGCCAGCCATAGATCGACTGGTCATCGTCGCCCACACAGCAGATGTTCTTGTGCGCCGCCGCCAAGAGCCGCAACCACATGTACTGCGCGACATTGGTGTCTTGATATTCATCGACAAGGATGTAACGAAACCGCCGCTGATATTGCGCCAGAATATCCGGATGGGCCTGAAAAAGCGTGACGCAATGCAACAGCAGATCGCCGAAATCGCAGGCATTCAAGGTCAAAAGCCGCGCCTGATAGGCCTCGTAAATCTCGCTGCCCCGATGATCAAAGGCCGAGGATTCGGCGGACGGCACCTTCTGCGGCGTCAGCGCCCGGTTCTTCCAGCCATCGATCAGCCCGGCCAACATCCGGGCAGGCCAGCGTTTTTCGTCGATATCGGCGGCGGCAATCAGTTGCTTCAAGAGGCGGATCTGGTCATCCGTATCGAGAATGGTGAAACTGGTCTTCAGCCCGACCAGTTCGGCATGCCGGCGCAATAACTTGGCCGAGATGGAATGAAAGGTGCCCATCCACTGCAAGGGCTCCGCAATCGCGAAGGGCTGCCTTGCCAGCCGCTCCTTCATCTCGCGCGCCGCCTTGTTGGTAAAGGTTACGGCCAGAATCTCATTTTCCCGCGCCCGACCGCTCGCCACCAGATGCGCCACGCGCGCCATCAGTGTCCGCGTCTTGCCAGTCCCCGCGCCCGCCAGCATCAGAACCGGCCCCTCCGACGCCTCTACCGCCTCCCGCTGCGCGGGGTTCAGGCCGTCAAGATAGGCCCCGCCCACGGGCCTGCCTGCCAGTGGCCGCGCGGCCATGGCGCGGGCGGAAAGCGATGCGCCTTTGAAGGCGTCGGTATCGTCGAATGTGCTCATGGGTGGCAATCTAGCCGCATCTGGAAACGAATTAAAGAGAAGTTCACACTCTGTTCTAACCCTTCCGCTGGACTTTTTCCGCGCGCACCGGAACAAATCCGCCATGGACCTGCATCAGCGCTACCCCGCGGTTTCTGACCTGAAAGCCCGTGCAAGGGGCCGCATCCCGCATTTCGTCTGGGAATATCTCGACAGCGCGACCGGGAACGAAGCGACGCTCAGGCGCAACCGGACGAAGCTGGACGAAGTGCTGTTCCGGCCCTCGATCCTGCATGGGGAATTCACGCCCGACCTGTCCACCAAGCTTTTCGGCCATGAGTTCCCCCTGCCCTTCGGCATCGCGCCCGTCGGCATGTCGGGGCTGATCTGGCCCGATGCCGAACGTCTGCTGGCGACGGCGGCGGGCAAGGCGGGGCTGCCCTATTCGATCTCGAACGTAGCCAGCCAGACACCAGAATTCGTGGCCCCGGTTCTGGGCAAACATAGCTGGTTCCAGATGTATGTGCCGCGCGACCCGCAGATTCGCTCCGATATGCTGAAACGCGCAAGGGATGCCGGGTTCAACGCGCTGATCTTGACCGTCGACGTGCCTGTGGCCAGCCGCCGCGAACGCCAGACCCGGTCGGGCCTGACCCAGCCTCCGAAACTGACGCCGCGCCTGTTGGCGCAGGTAGCGCTACGGCCCGCATGGGTGTTGGGTACGCTTCGGATGGGCATGCCCCGGATGCGGCTAATGGAAGGCTATGCGGAAAACGCGGTCAGCCTCCCCTCAACTGCTCATATCGGCTATCTTCTGCGCACCTCGCCCGACTGGGACCATATCAAGGCGCTGCGCGACGCGTGGCAGGGGCCGCTGATCGTCAAGGGTGTGTTGCGGGCCGAAGATGCGGCGCGGCTCCAGGACGAAGGTGTCGACGCGATCTGGGTTTCCAACCATGCCGGCCGCCAGTTCGACGCCGCCCCCGCGACGATCGAAGCCCTGCCACAAGTCCGCGCCGCAACCACCTTGCCCGTTATCTTCGACAGCGGGATCGAGGGTGGGCTCGACATCCTGCGCGCCATCGCACTGGGCGCCGATTTCGTCATGCTTGGGCGTGCCTGGCACTATGCGCTGGGGGCCCTCGGCGCGGATGGGCCCGCCCATCTTGTCGACATTCTCGCCAAGGATATGGTGGCGAATATGGGCCAGTTGGGGGCAAAAACGCTCGCAGATCTGCCCGGCGCTCTGATTACCTGAATGTAGCGCCTGTACTATCAGACGCTGGCAGCATCCCGCTGCATTTCCTGCAGAGAGACCGGAAAGTCGCAGGCCGGGGAAGAGGCCGGGATCCGCCCCAGCATATCATCGACAAAGCCGCGGTGATAGCTGGTGTGGTTGACCAGATGCAGAACAATCTCTGCCCGGCTCATCCGCCCGGCACCGCCAAAGATGCAGGTGAATTCTATGTCCTCTTGCACGGCCCGGGAGTCCAACGCATCAAAATGCGCGCCCCACCAGCGGTCCATCGCC
>NZ_JBARVQ010000853.1:0-4023 GCF_049646345.1 Albidovulum sp.
GTGGAAAACGGTGACGGGGGCGCTGATCATGCTGGTGGCCATGGGGCTCGACATACTCCTCGGTTGGCCGAAATGGCTGTTCGCTGCGATCGGTCATCCCGTCACCTGGATCGGCGCGCTGGTTTCACGGCTGGACGGATGGCTGAACATCGATGGGGCCGAGCCGGGGCAACGGCGTCAGGCGGGCATCGTCGTGGCACTTGCGGTGATTGCCCTTGTGGCCGAACTCGCGTGGATCGCCGCCTGGCTGCTGCCCGATGGCTGGCCGGGCGTTGCGCTGGGCGGTGTGCTTGCCTGGCCTTTCGTGGCGCTGCGGTCGATGCACGATCATGTCGCGGCGGTGGCTGGGCCACTCGGCACGGGCGATCTGGCGCGGGCGCGGCATGAAGTCTCGATGATCGTCGGGCGCGATCCTTCGCGGCTGGACGAGGCCGGGGTTGCGCGCGCGTCGTTGGAAAGTCTGGCGGAAAACACCTCGGACGGTATCGTCGCCCCGATCTTCTGGGGTGTCCTTCTGGGCCTGCCCGGCATCGCTGCCTACAAGGCGATCAATACGCTTGATTCGATGATCGGTCACCGGACAGAGCGGCATGAGGCATTCGGTTGGGCCTCGGCCCGGATCGACGATCTGGTGAACCTCATTCCCGCGCGACTGACCGGGCTGCTGTTCGCCGTGACATCGGTGCGGCCACGCTCGGCGCTGGCGGTGATGTGGCGCGATGCGGGCCATCACCGGTCGCCGAATGCCGGCTGGCCCGAGGCAGCCCTTGCCGGGGCTTTGGGCATCAGGCTATCGGGGCCGCGCATCTATGGTGACAGGGTCGCGGATGAACCATGGGTCAATGAAGGCGCGCCGGATCCCGGGCCGGAGGATATCCATCGCGGCCTGACCGCCTACCGCTTCGCGATGCTTGCGCTCGGGCTTATCGTCGCGCTATCGGCGGCGATCTGAGGGGGATACGGGGCAATGCGCGATCACGGTGGCAATCTTGACGGGGCTATCGACCGGTTCGGGGGCGCGGTGTCCGACTGGATCGACCTTTCGACCGGGATCAATCGGGTGCCCTATCCGTTGCCGGACCTGTCCCAAGCCGCATGGACGGCCCTGCCTACAAAGGCCGCGACAGAGGGGCTGTGCAGCGCCGCCGCCCGGGCCTATGGCACCAAGGCCGCGATCCTGCCGGTCGCAGGCGCTCAGGCGGCGATCCAGATGATCCCGCGCCTTGGCCCGCCCGGCCGCGCGCGGGTGCTGGCGCCGACCTACAACGAACACGCCGCCGCCCTGCGGGGCGCAGGCTGGCAGGTGGAGGACGTTCCGGATGTGGCGGGGCTCGCCGGGGCCGATCTGGCGGTTCTGGTAAACCCCAACAATCCCGACGGGCGTCACCTGCCGCCTGAGGATGTGCTGGCGCTTGCGTCCCAGGTCGGTCGGCTGGTCGTCGATGAAAGCTTCGCTGATCCCTATCCCGGCATGTCCGTCGCCTCATCGGCCGGGCAGAACGGCATGTTCGTCCTGCGCTCCTTTGGCAAGTTCTATGGGCTGGCAGGGGTGCGGCTGGGCTTCGTGCTGGGTGCTAGCGATGACATTGCCGCACTTTCGGACATGGCCGGGCCGTGGCCGGTGTCAGGCGCCGCGATCGAGATCGGTGCCGCAGCACTGGCCGACCGGCACTGGGCCGCAGAAACAACCGCACGGCTGATGGCAGAGACCGCGCGACTGGATGCGCTGGCCGAGGCGGCGGGCTGGCCCCCCAAGGGCGGAACCGTGCTTTTCCGGCTTTATGAGACCGGCGATGCGGCAGCAGCACAAGAACGTCTGGCGCGGGCGCATATCTGGTCGCGGATCTTTCCCTATTCGACGGGCTGGATCAGGCTCGGCCTGCCGGGGGACGAAGGCGAATGGGCGCGCGTCGCGGATGCCCTGATGGGGGGAGGGTCCTGATGCAGTTCACCACGGACGAGGCCGGAATATTGGAGTGCATCCTAAAATGGCGCCGGGATGTGCGGCATTTCAGGACCGATCCCGTACCGGAAGAGGTTCTGGCGCGGTTGCAAGCGGCGATGGAAGCCGCGCCCTCGGTCGGCAATGCGCGACCCTGGCGGGTCTTTCGCGTGAAAAACCCCGATCTGCGCGCCGCCGTGCGGGCCGGGTTCGAGCGTTGCAACCGCGAGGCTGCGGCGGCTTATGACGACGCGTCGCGGACCGATTACATGCAACTGAAGCTAGCCGGCCTCGATGCAGCGCCCGAGCACCTCGCCGTCTTCACCGTTACCGACCCGGAGGCGGGCCGGGGCCTTGGCCGCCGCACCATGCCCGAAACCCTGCACCAGTCGACCGCGATGGCAGTGCATACGCTCTGGCTGGCGGCACGTGCGGAAAACCTTGGCCTTGGCATGGTGTCGATCCTTGAACCTGCCGAGATCGAACGGCTGTTCGACGTGCCGGAGGGGTGGGAGTTCAGCGCCTATCTCTGCCTCGGCTGGCCGGAATCCACCGACGATACGCCCTTGCTGCACCGGGTGGGGTGGCAGGAAAATCAACCGACGGATTGGATGGAGAGGTAGAGGGGCGCAGTCCCGGGCTTGATCCGGGACCTCTTGCCCGACTGACCGAGAGGTCCCGGTTCAAGTCCGGGACTGCGGTCTGCCTGTCAGGCGACCAGCGCCTCGGCCTTCTTCAGATCGACGCTGACCAGCTGGCTGACGCCCTGTTCGGCCATGGTCACACCAAAAAGCCGGTCCATCCGCGCCATCGTCACCGCATGGTGGGTGATGATCAGGAAGCGGGTATCAGTGCGGCGCGTCATTTCATCAAGAAGGTCGCAGAACCGGGTGACGTTGGCGTCGTCAAGCGGCGCGTCGACCTCGTCCAGCACGCAGATCGGTGCCGGATTGGCGAGGAAGACGGCAAAGATCAGCGCCAGCGCCGTGAGCGTCTGTTCGCCCCCCGAGAGCAGCGATAGCGTCGCCAGTTTCTTGCCCGGCGGCTGGCACATGATCTCAAGCCCGGCTTCCAAGGGGTCGTCGCTTTCGACCAGCACCAGATTGGCCTCACCACCGCCGAAGAGATGGGTGAAGAGCAGGCGGAAATTGCTGTTGACCTGTTCAAAGGCGGTCAGCAGACGCTCGCGCCCCTCACGGTTCAGCCCGGCAATGCCTGAGCGCAGCTTCTTGATCGCCTCTTCAAGGTCGGATTTCTCCATGACCAGATTGTCATGCTCTTCCTGCACCTCCTTCGCGTCCTCTTCGGCGCGCAGGTTCACCGCGCCAAGCGCGTCGCGCTGGCGGCGCAGGCGATGGACGTCGTTGTCCAAAGCCTCGGCCGAGGGCATCGTGTCGGGATCGGTATCGAGGCTTTGCAGCAGTTCGCCCGGTTCCTTCTCGGTCTCCTCGCGGATGCGTTCGGCGGCATAGGCGACGGTTTCGCGGGCGGCATCGGCGCGGGCTTCGGCGCGGGCGCGGGCCTCGCGCGCCTCAGATGCTGCGCGTTCCGCATCGCGTTCATCATCCGTCGCCTGCCGCAAAGCGGTTTCCGCCTCGGCCAGCCGGTCAGCGGCACCCCGCCGCCTTGTTTCGGCGGTGTCGATCGCGTCGTTCAGCTCTTCCCGCTTGGCGGCGATTTCCGCGGGCGCGGCCGAGGCGGCCTTCAACTCGGCCTCGGAGGCTGTCTTGCGTTCAGCCAGTTCCGCCGACCGCTTTTCAGCGGTCTCCAGCCGGTGCTTCCAGCCCGAGATTTCCTTTGTGATTTCCTGACGGCGCTTGGTGCGCGCCTCGCCCTCGCGGCGGATCTCGTCATGGGCCGAGCGTTTGGCCATCATGGTCATCCGCGCCGCTTCGACCGTCATCTTGACGTCCTCGACCTCGGCGCGGGCGGCATCGAGGTCGGGCAGGGCCTTCACGGCGGCCTCAGCCTCGCGCAACTGGGTGCGCGCCGCCTGAGCCTCCTCATCATGCCGGGCAACGGCCAGACGCGCGCTTTCCAGCTTGCCCCCGGCGATGGAGCGGTCGGCCTCGGCCTTGGAC
>NZ_JBARVQ010000854.1:0-5245 GCF_049646345.1 Albidovulum sp.
GTTGACCGCCGGGGCGGCCGACGGGACCAGGGCGGGCTGAGCCGGGACTGTCGGTTGCGGATAAACCGGCTGAGGCTGCGCATATGGCTGCGTCTGCGCCAGCGTGGCGGCCCCGCTGACCCCGGCCTGGGCCAGTTCCGCAGCCGTCGGTGCACCGGTTCCGGTCGACGGGAAGGGAACGGCGGAATTCTGCGCCGGTCCCGGCACCGATTGCAGCGAAGCGTTACGTTGCGCGGCAATCTGCGCCTCGGCCTCTGCGGCGCGCTGGCGCTGGTATTCGCCATAGTCGCCAAATCCCACACCGCCGGAGGGCGGCGGCGGCGGTGTACAGGCGGTCATCAGCACCACGGCCAGACCCGGCAACAGAATACGCATCACACTCTCCCCGATCCTCTCGGCCGCGCCAATTACCACCATTTCGCGGGTTTGGAAACAAATCCGGCCGCGCGTTCCAGCACATAAGCGTGATTCAGCAGATCGCCCTCTTCCCACGGGCGGCCGATCAACTGAAGGCCAAGCGGCAGCCCCTGCCGGTCAAGACCGGTCGGAACCGCGATGCCGGGAAGCCCGGCGAGGTTCACCGTGACCGTGAACACGTCATTGAGATACATGGCGATCGGATCGGCATCGGCCATCTCGCCCAGCCCGAAGGCGGCTGACGGGGTGGCAGGCGTCAGGATCGCGTCGATGCCCTCGGCAAAGACGTTTTCAAAGTCGCGCTTGATCAGCGCGCGGACCTTGCGGGCGCGGTTGTAGTAGGCGTCATAGAACCCGGCGGATAGCACATAGGTGCCGAACATCACCCGTCGCTGCACCTCATGGCCGAAGCCCTCGGCGCGGGTCTTTTCGTACATCTCGGTGATGCCGTCGCCTTGGCTCAGCTTCGCGCGATGGCCGTAACGCACCCCGTCATAGCGGGCGAGGTTCGACGACGCCTCGGCGGGCGCGACCACGTAATAAGCGGGAAGCGCGTATTTCGTATGCGGCAGGCTGATATCGACAATCTCGGCCCCCGCATCCTTCATCATCGCCGTGCCGTCAGCCCAGAGCTTTTCGATCTCTTCGGGCATGCCGTCCATGCGGTATTCGCGGGGAATGCCGATCTTCTTGCCCCGGATGTCACCGGTCAGCGCCGCTTCGAAATCCGGGACCGGCAAGTCGGCGCTCGTGGAATCCTTCGGATCGTGACCGCACATCGCGCCCAGCATGATTGCCGCATCGCGCACATCCTTGGTCATCGGCCCGGCCTGATCCAAGGACGAGGCAAAGGCCACGACACCCCAACGCGAGCAGCGGCCATAAGTCGGCTTGATGCCGGTGATGCCCACGAAAGCAGCGGGCTGACGGATAGAGCCGCCGGTATCAGTGCCGGTCGCGGCAAGGCAAAGGTCTGCGGCCACAGCCGAGGCCGACCCACCCGAGGACCCGCCGGGCGTCAGCGCCGTATCATCATTGCCGCGCCGCCAGGGGTTCACGGCATTGCCATAGCACGAGGTCTCGTTCGACGAGCCCATGGCGAATTCGTCCATGTTCAGCTTGCCCAGCATGACGGCACCGGCATCGGCCAGTTGCTGACTGACGGTGGATTCGTATTCTGGTTTGAAACCCTTCAGGATGTTCGAGGCCGCTTGGCTCGGCACGCCCTTGGTGCAGAACAGATCCTTGATCCCGACTGGGATGCCGCACATCGCTGGCGCATCGCCCGCCTTGATGCGCGCATCTGCCGCCGCCGCACGATCGCGCGCGATCTCGGGCGTCTTGTGGACGAAGGCATTGAGCGCGCCCGCCCCTTCGATGGCCGACAAGCAAGCCTCGGTCAGATCCGCAGAAGTGACCTCACCCTTGCGCAGAGCGTCCCGCGCGGCGGCGATGGTCCATGTGTTCAAGTCGCTCATTCGACCACCTTCGGAACTGCAAAGAACCCTTCACGTGCATCGGGCGCGTTCGACAGGATCTTGTCCACCATATTGCCGTCCGTCACCACATCCTCGCGCCGCTTCAGCCGCATCGGCGTCACGGAGGTCATCGGCTCCACGCCGTCGACATCGACCTCATTGAGTTGTTCCATGAAGGCCACGACGGCGGAAAGCTCCCCCGCCAGCGCCGGAAGGTCGTCTTCCTTCACGGCAATCCGCGCCAGATGCGCGACCTTGCGCGCGGTGTCGGTGTCGATGGACATCGGGCTGTACTCCGTCCTTGGATCGGGGCAGGGTTTACAAGCAGGGCGACCGGCCCGCAAGGGCGGCAACACGCGGAGGATGCCATGAAAATCACCTGGCTCGGCCATTCCGGCTTTCGGATCGAGATCGAGGGGGCGGTGATCCTGCTCGACCCCTGGCTGACCGGCAATCCGATGTTCCCGGCCGAAAGGCGGGCCGAGGCGATTGCGGGGGCGACGCATGTTCTGATCACACATGGCCATGGCGACCATACCGGCGATGCGGTGGGGATCGCCAGGGATGCCGGTATTCCAGTGGCCGGCATCTATGATCTGGTATCGCACTGGGAGGCGGCCGAGGGGATTTCGGGCATCGGCTTCAACAAGGGTGGCACAGTCGATCTGGGCGGTGCCAAGGTGACAATGGTTGCGGCCAGCCATTCCTCGTCGCTTTCGGGCCCGGACGGACCGATTTATGCCGGGCATGAGGCGGGCTACATGATCGAGGGCGAAGGTCATGTGATCTATGTGTCGGGTGACACCGACATCATGGCCGATATGGGCTGGATGGGCGAGTATCACGCGCCCGATATCGGCATCCTCGCCTGCGGCGGGCATTTCACCATGGACATGAAGCGGGCGGCTTGGGCGGCGAAGAAATATTTCGCCTTCAAGACCGTCATTCCCTGTCATTACAAGACCTTCCCGCTGCTGGCTCAGACAGCGGATGACCTGACGGCGGGGCTACCGGGGGTGAATGTGATCGAGCCCGATGTACTGAGCCCGATCACATTCTGACCGCGTCGTGCAATGGCCGGGGTGCCCGTGTCCCGGCATCACAGTTCCCAATAGGCACGGCCCCGTGACAGCGGCTCCAGACCGACATCGCGCCTGATATGGTTCGACAGGTCGGCCTCATGGCGCCGCTTGAAGCGACGCTTGCGGAAAGCGAGATTCACCGCCGCCGCGACCACCGCGACGAAACCATAACGATGAACCAGAACCGCCACGGCCCGGACATGGGGCCTGTCCTCAGGGCGGACAGGTATGAAATGTGCGTTCATTGTATCACTCGGCCATGCGCCTTTCGACACAATGGCCCCTCTGATGGGATTGGGGGTGGAAGAACGGCATGACCCTGCGGGGATCAGACCGGTTTCCGGTTACGCGCTGGTGAGAATAAGGCGGCAGAAACCGCCGGTTTCGAGAGACTTACGAGACGCCTTGAAGGCGGCGGCAAGTTCCCGGGCGGGACGAAATGTCCATGGCCCATAGATCCACACCGGCGTGAAGCGTTGCATGTTCACAGATGTTCATTCTACGCCTCCTCTGGCTGGTGTTGGAACTGGCGCCAACATACACGAGTCGCCCGGGATACAAAGCGCGATATTGTACCCCAAATCATCCGCAGATTGTATGTGTCTGGGTGGCAACGGAATCGGGGGGCTACCCTCGACGGTTTTCGAAAAAAGCCTTGAGGATATCTGCCGCCTCTCCCGCTGCGATCCCGTCATAAACCTCAGGCGCGTGGTGGCATTGGGGATGGGCGAAGACCCGTGCGCCGTGGGCGACGCCGCCCGATTTCGGGTCCTCAGCCCCATAATAAAGCCGCCCGATCCGGGCGAAGGAAATCACCGCCGCGCACATCGGGCAGGGTTCGAGCGTGACATAGAGGTCGTGCCCCGGAAGCCGTTCGGACCCCGCTGCGGCGCAAGCCGCGCGGAGCGCCAGCACCTCGGCATGGGCCGTCGGGTCGTTCAGCTCGCGCGTCCGGTTGCCCGCCGCCGCCACGACCCTTCCGTCGGGGGCGACCACGACGGCCCCCACCGGCACCTCACCGCGTGCCGCCGCCGCCCGCGCTTCGGACAGGGCCTGATCCATATGGCTGCGAAATCCGCTCATACCTTCTGATGCCCTGCGCTGCGCCCGCACGCAAGCGCTTCCCCCGGGCGGTGATTCTGTATAGAGGGGGCGCTTCAGTGCCATTCCCGGGGGCGGACCCATGAGCGACGAGAAATCCAAGGGCGAACGTATCGCCAAGGCCATGGCCCGTGCAGGCGTCGCATCGCGCCGGGATGCAGAGAAGATGATCCTTGAGGGCCGCGTCGCGGTGAACGGCACGAAGGTGGCGAGCCCGGCTTTGGACGTGCAGCCCGGTGACAAGGTGACGCTCGACGGCAAGCTGATCGACGAACCGCAACCCGCCCGGCTCTGGCTTTACTACAAGCCCGTCGGCCTTGTGACTTCGGCCAAGGATGAAAAGGGCCGCCAGACCGTCTTTGACACGATGCCCGAAGGCATGCCGCGGGTGATGAGTGTCGGGCGGCTTGACCTGACCTCGGAGGGGCTTCTCCTCCTGACCAATGACGGCGGGTTGAAGCGACAGCTGGAACTGCCCTCGACCGGCTGGCTGCGCAAATACCGGGTGCGGGTCAATGGTCGCCCCAATGACGCGACCTTCGACCCCCTGCGGCGCGGCGTGACCATCGAAGGCGAGGAGTTTCAGCCGATGGAGGTCACGCTCGACAAACAACAGGGCGCCAATGCCTGGCTGACCGTGGGCCTGCGCGAGGGCAAGAACCGTGAAGTGCGCCGGGCGATGACCGAGGTCGGGCTGATCGTGAACCGGCTGATCCGGGTCAGCTATGGCCCGTTCCGGCTGAACAAGATGAAGATCGGCGATGTGGTCGAGGTGAAGGCCAAGGTGCTGCGCGAACAGCTGGGCAGCCTGATGGGCGAGGAACCGGCCGAAGAGGGGCAGAAGCCACGCGGTAAGGGCCGTGACCGCGACGAGCGCGCCCCGCGCGACCGCAAACCGCGCACGAAGCGTGACGATACCGCCAGAGGCGCGGGTGAGCACAAGTTCTCCAAACCGCGCCGGGAGGGCGAGCGCGACGGCGACCGGAAGTTCACCAAACCGCGCGCCCGTGCCGAGGGCAGCGGAGGTGACGGCGAACGTAAATTTTCCAAACCCCGCGCCGATGGCGAGCGTGGAGAGCGCAAGTTCTCCAAGCCCCGTGCCGAAGGCGAACGGGGCGAGCGCAAGTTCTCCAAACCGCGTGCCGAGGGTGAGCGGGGCGAGCGCAA
>NZ_JBARVQ010000855.1:0-3394 GCF_049646345.1 Albidovulum sp.
GGTCGTGGTCGAAGAGGGATATTGATCCAGCACCGCCTCATAGCAGCGCACGCGGGTGAAGTGATCGACATCGCCCGGCTTGGTCATGCCGACGACGGGATGGATCAGAAGGTTGGCCTGCGCTTCCTTGGCGGCGCGGAAGGTCAGTTCCTGATGCGCGCGGTGCAGGGGGTTGCGGGTCTGGAAGGCGACGATCTTGCGCCAGCCAAGCTTGCGGAAATAGGCGCGCAGTTCGTTCGGCGTATCGCGGCGGGCCTTGAAGTCGTAGTGAACAGGCTGCTGGATGCCGGTGACCGGACCGCCGAGATAGATCTTGCCCGCCTGATGATGCAGGTAGTTGACCGCCGGATGCGCCAGATCATCGGCGCCGTAGACCTTTTCGGCCTCGCGTGCCTTGTTCGGCTCCCACTTGTCGGTGACCGAGAGGATGGCAAGGACGACGCCCTCGGCATCGCGCAGTGCGATGTCCTGACCGGGTTCGATCCCTTCGGCGAATTTCTCGCTAACATCAAGGTTGATCGGCATCGGCCAGAGCGACCCGTCCGAGAGGCGCATATTCTCGACAACGCCGTCATAATCGGCCTCGGTCATGAAGCCCTTGAGCGGGTAGAAACCGCCATTCATCAGAAGTTCCAGATCGCAGATCTGGCGCGGCGTCAGGTCCCAGGAGGGCAGGGCGCCCGCTTCGTGCTTCAGCTTCTGGGCAGAATCGTAGGAGACATAAAGCTCCGGGATGGGGGCAAGATTGGATTGCATCAATGGGGTCCTTTTCTTGAGATGGAGAAGACCGCTTTCGCTGCCGGTCAGTTCGGCATGAAGCGCGTCATATTCGGCGAGTTTACGGGCGAGGAACCGGTCGGTCAGGCGGGCCTTGGTCGCGGCCCCTTTCGTGGTCAGTTCATAGGTGAAGCGCTGGCGACGGTCGGGGCCGTTACGGTCGGCGACGCGGATATACCCGGCGTCGGTCGCTGCGCGCAGATGGGTGTTGAGCGTACCAAGGCTGACCCCGATCGCATCCGCCGTCGCGCGTTGCGACGCATCAGGCCGCTGGTCAAGCTGACGCAGCAGGCGGAAGAGCTGATCGTCTTCCGAAGGGGATGTGACCTCGTGTGACACCGGGGTTGCGACTCATAATATGTTCAGCGCTGAACGAATGTCACGACGGATGCCGAAATGGAAGAAAAAATACTTGATTGGCGCGGTTCCACCGCTCAGTGACCCGCTTGCAACAGGATTGTTGCGCAGGTGTGGCATTTTGTGCGGCCATTGCGTGGTCACGCGACTGCCCGCATGCCGGTTACGCCGGGCTCTGGTGCCTTTGCCCGACGGCCAAGGCGGTTGCCAGAGCGTCCCCGGCTGGATACCCTTATCCAAGGCCAACATGAAAACGGGAGGGCTGCGCATGAGATCGATCCATAAGCGGCATCTGACCTATGGCCCTGTTCAAGCCCTGCATGACTGACGTGCAGGGCGGATCGACATAGGGCCTCAAGACCCCGATCTGCCCGGATGGGTGGCCGTTCCTGTTACGGAAGGCCGCCTGACGTTATTGCCGCGATGATCCGACGGACGGCATCCGGCCCCGGCAGAGACACCCCACATGACGATCCTGACCCTGAAAGACATTGGCATAACCCTTGGTGCGCCGCTTTTCACCGACCTTTCCCTGACCCTCAACCAAAGTGACCGGCTGGGCCTTGTCGCCGCCAATGGGCGCGGCAAATCTACGCTTCTGCGCATTGTCGCTGGCGAGGCTGAAGCGACAACGGGCGACGTGACCCGGTCGCGCGGTCTTTGCATCGGTCATCTGGCGCAGGACATTCCTGAAAAGCTGCTGTCAGTCCCCTTCCATGCGGCGGTTCTGGATGCCCTGCCACTGGATCAGGCCGAAACCGAAAGCTGGCGTGTGGATATCGTGCTCGACGATTTCGGGGTGCCCATCGATCTGCGCGACCGGCCGCTGGCTGCCTTGTCGGGCGGCTGGCGCCGCATGGCGATGCTGGCGCGGGTCTGGGTGACGGACCCCGATTGCCTGCTGCTGGATGAGCCGACGAACCACCTCGATCTGGAGCGTATCGCCGGGCTTGAGGCTTTCCTGACCGGATTGCCGCGCAACTTCCCCATGATCGTCGCGAGCCACGACCGCGCCTTTCTGGACCGGGTCACCAACCGCACCCTGTTCCTGCGCCCCGAAGCCTCACGCGAGTTCGCACTGCCTTACAGCGCGGCCCGGGCGGCATTGGATGAGGCCGATGCGGCTGAGGCCCGCCGCTTTGGCAACGAGATGCAAAAGGCTGCAGGCCTGCGCCGTCAGGCGGCCAAGCTGAAGAATATCGGCATCAATTCGGGTTCCGATCTGCTGACGGTGAAGACCAAACAACTGAGTGAGCGGGCCGAACGGATCGAGGCTTCCGCCCGGCCAGCGCATCGGGAAGGCTCGGCAGGCGACATAAGGCTGGATGCGACGCGCAGCCATGCACGGGCGCTGGTGACGCTGGAGGATGCGCGCGTGACAGCGCCGGACGGCCGCATGCTCTTCCGCACCGGGGCGAAATGGATTGTGCCCGGTGACCGGGTCGTGCTTCTGGGCGCGAACGGTGCGGGCAAAAGCCGGGCGCTGGCGCTGATTGCGGCGGCGATTTCGTCGGGTGGCGCAGAGGGTCTGCGCATCGCGGCCTCGGTCGTGCCGGGTATCTGCGATCAGGCGCTGGAGGGGCTGAGCGGGGCAGATACGCCCTTTGACCTGATTGCCGGGAATTACGGCCAATCGGATCAGACCGTGCGGGGATTGCTGGCGGGCGCCGGGATCGCCATCGCGGCGCAGGACCGCCCGGCGCGGAACCTGTCCGGAGGCCAGCGCGCGCGGCTTGCCATGCTGATCCTGCGGCTGATCCGGCCGAACCTCTATCTTCTGGACGAACCGACCAACCACCTCGATATCGAAGGGCAGGAGGCGCTGGAACGCGAGTTGCTGGCCGATGAGGTCAGCGCGCTCATCGTCTCACACGACCGCGCCTTTGTCCGCGCCACCGGCACAAGGTTCTGGCGGATCGGGAAGGGGCGGCTCGACGAGGTGGACGACCCGGAGGGGTTCTTTGCCGGGATGGAGGCAGGGGGTCAGTAGGGCAGGGCTGAGCCTTCAGGCGTGACCGTCGGCGCGCCGGGCTGATTCCAGCGGAAGAGTACGAGGTACCAGCGAGTGGGTTCGGTGCGCGAGGCGTAGATGAGGCCATCGGCGTTCGTCGCACGGGCAGCGTCGCTGGCTGTCTAGAGCGTGTTGCGCCTAATCGGTTTCATATCCTGCGGCCTTGAAGAAGTTGTAGCATTCCTCCTCGGTGAAGAGGTCGCAGACCTGTCCTGCGGCGCGCCAGAGGTCGTCATAAGTCCGGGCGGC
>NZ_JBARVQ010000856.1:0-4288 GCF_049646345.1 Albidovulum sp.
AGGCGCATGTCACCGAACCCCACCACCCCCGCCAAAAGAACGGCTCGATCGACGGGGCCGTGCGGATGCGCGAAGGCGAGGCGCTCGACACGCTCGTCTCGCGGCTCGGGTCGCGGGTGGGGATGGAGGCGATTACCCGGCTTGCCCCGGCCGACAGCCATATCCCCGAAAAAACCGCAAAGGTGCTGCCCGTCGCCTGGTCTGACCCCGCGACAGACTGGCCACCGTCCAGCACTCCCCGGCCGCTGGTTTTGTTCCGGCCCGAACCGGTCACGGCCCCCGAAGACCCGATGATCCCCGCCCGCTTCCGCTGGCGCAGGCGCGATCTGATGACGGCCTCGGCCTCGGGGCCCGAACGCATCGCGCCGGAATGGTGGCTTGATGAGCCCGAATGGCGCTCAGGCACCCGCGATTACTGGCGGGTGGAGGTGACGACAGGCGAAAGGCTCTGGCTGTATTACGCCCATGGCGGGGCGATGTCGGGCGGCTGGTTCTGTCACGGGGTATTTGGCTGAAAGGCGGTGCCCCCGTCAGCTTCGCGCGGTGGAAATCTCGGCATCCGACAGGCTCGCCGCGATCAACCGGCGCTGCATGAGAAGCGAGACCCGGTAGGTATCCTCAAGAAACCCGTTCGACGCGATCAGCACCCGTTTCTGATCGGCCGAGATGCGTTCGTCGATCCGGCGGTCCAGCAATTTGCCATAGCGCAGATCCTCAATCAGCTTCTCGGTCGTTTTCGGCGACATGTCGTCGATCAGAAGATGCCCGTATTCGTAGATCGCAAAGATCGGCGCGTTGAAGGTGCGGATCGTGTCGAGGATCTTGGCCTGCCGTTCGGGCCGGATGATCGCCTTGCGGTATTCCTTTTCGCTTTTCGAAAAGTCCGGACTTGCGATCTGGTCTTCCAGTTTTTGGTTATGCGAGGCGATGAAGGCCGCGATCTGGTCGGCGCTGGTGCAGTCGAGCGCTTTCAGGAAGAACAGGAACTGGGTGAAATGCAGCAGATAATCATGGCCATTCGCCCCCATGATCGTCGGAAACTCGGACAGGGGTGCTGTTTTTTCCAGCTTGCGGCGGACGGATTCGAAGAACCAGTTTTCAGAGCGGAGCGAGATTTCCACGGTTTCGAACGCCCGCAAAAGACTGTCCCGCCCGTCCGCTCCCGCTTCCGGCGTGTCGCTCAGACCCGTTTCGACCATGTCCCGCCCTCCGTCGAGGATGGTCAGTTCTGCCTTGCGCAGTGTCAAGTAGGCGTCATAGGGCCGGTCGGGATTTACGATCAGATGAAGCGGGCCGGGTGGCGGTTTGGGCACAGGTCTTCTCCTTACCGGGGCCTAGAAGAACGGCCCGCCCATCCAGATCAGCAACTGGGCAGCGCCGAGTGAGGGGGCGAGCGGAATGGCATGGTCGAACTTTTGCGGGATCGGAATGCAGGTGGCGGGGCCAAGATCGATGACCCGGCCAAGGCAAAGACGTACGAACAGGATGATGCCTGTCAGGAACAGGATATCGGGAAGCATCGCCGGACCGAACCAGGCGACCGCCGCGGCAAAGAGCAGAACATCGCCATCCCCGACCCAGCCATCGCCGCACCGGAACAGGCACCGTGCCGCAACGGCGATCGCGATGACTGACATGGCGGCCCCGGCGAACACCATGCCCGATGCGCCACTCATCTGGGCATGCAGTACGCCGAGCAGGATCAGCGGCAGGGTCAGTACATCCGGCACGGTGCAGGTCATTGCATCCATGACCGTCAGCCCGCTGAGCACAAGGATCAGCACCGCGCTCCACAAGGCGAAGGTCAGGGGAACCGGGGCTTGTACAAGGATCAGGGCAAGGATCGCCGGTGTGCCGGTGGCAAGGACGTAGATATTGGGGTGCACTTTCACCGCGTCGAATTGCGCGGCCAGCATCGCGCCGATGGAGGCCGAAAGGCTGGCCAAGGCGACGAAGGTCCAAATCGGCAGTGAAAGAGCTGAAAGGTCGGTCATGGTGGTCAACCTGCAACTGAGTGGAACGGGAAAACGGCGATGCGGGGCGGTTCGGGAAGGGTCCGGGCGAAGCTGCGGAATGCCTCCCAGAAACCGGCGGCACCGGAATGGGTATCTGCGGCGGACAGAAGGGCTTGCAGCCGCTCCGACGCCGCGGCGGCCTCGATCGCGATGACATGGTCCGCGCCAAAAGGTGCACGAACCTTGACCTGAAGGTTCACAGGATCCTTGACAGGAAGGGTTGCCGGGTCGCCCAGGTCAGGCACCGGGTAGAGCACAGTAATACGCCCGTCAGGTGCGATGTTCAGCAGCGACAGGTCCGTGGCCCGGCGTCCCGTGACCTCAATCGTTACCACGTCATCCGCGCGGTAGGCGTGATCCCCACCGGCGAAGGCCACCGTGAGGTCGCTTCCGAGAACCGAAAGCGCGTTGGTCAGCCGCAGCTTGTCGACCACAGGCTGCACCCCTTGCAGGGCATCCGCAGGCCGGGCGGCACCGAACCGGCGCACTGTATCGCCGACCATCGACAGGACGGTGCCATTTGTCAGATCGACCCGCAGATCGGCGGCAAACTCTGTCGGCACCAGTTGTGCGCCCCTGAGCCCGGCCAGAAGACGGTCGCCCCCTGCCCCACCATTGTGCGACAGCGTGACCGTCGGCAGATCGGCAAAGGCAACGCTCAGCGGGTTCACCGGAACTACTTTTTCCTGTGCCCGCATCGGCAGGGCGAAAAGGGCCCGGTCGCCCTGCCCCGCCGGTGCGACCTGCGGGCGCTGTGAGCCTTGTGAGATGGTGCGCACTTTGCGGCGGACAAAGGTTTCGATCTCGCCCTTGGTCAAGACCCTGTCGCCATCCACGTCCGCCTCTCCTCTCAGCCCGGCCGCGAAGGCATAGCTGAGCGCTCCGCGCGGGGCGCCGCCGATCAGGAATTCCGGCGTCTTTTCGGAATCGTCCGATGCACCAAGGAACAGCGCCGTCTGCTCACGCCCCTCGCGCGCTGCCACCCTTGGCGGCGGCGGTGGCAGCGGATCGGCCTCGATCCTGCCGACAGAGACATAGCGGAATCCCAAGGCCGGGGCCGTGTTGCGTGATAGCGTGCCGGAATGGCAGGCATCGGCAACAAAGATTGTCTGTCCTTCCTGCGTCAGGGCGATCAGTTCAGCAATCTCATCGTCAAGGATACGCTCACCCGCCGCCGCGCCATACGGCGCGAAACCCGACAGGATCAGCGTCTCATCACGACCATCGGCCTCGTTCCCGGCTATGCGTTCGGGTTCATTGGTGCCGTGCCCGGCATAGGTCACGATCAACTGATCATCTGGGTGCAGATCGGTCGCAAGACGGCGCCATTCCGCCATGACCGCGTCGCGTGTCGCCTTGCCATCGAGCAACGTCACCACCTCGGCCCCAAGACCGGTCAGCGCATCGGCAACGTCGCGGGCATCGTTCACGGCACCTTTCAGGTCGGACACATGGCGGTAGTCATCAATGCCGATGACCAGCCCATAGAGCTTGCCCGCGAAGGCGGCAGGCGGGGCCAGCATCGCCCCGGCAGTGAGCAGGATTGGCAGGAATGCACGCACCAACCACCCCCTAATTCGTGGTGAAAACAAC
Source organism: Albidovulum sp. (assembly GCF_049646345.1). Classification (GTDB taxonomy): domain Bacteria; phylum Pseudomonadota; class Alphaproteobacteria; order Rhodobacterales; family Rhodobacteraceae; genus Albidovulum. The sequence continues at coordinate 3,609 of NZ_JBARVQ010000856.1, forward strand.
GCGCCGCGCGATGCGGTGATGCTCTTCCGAGCCCTCCACCACGCCCGGCGGCGGCGCGGGCAGATCACTTTCGCCGTGGCCTTCCGTCTCGATCTCTCCGGGGAAGCCATGTGACTTGAGGAACCTGCCAAGGGCATCGGCGCGGGCCAGCGAAAGTTCCTGGTTGAAGGCGTCGCTGCCAACCGGATCGGTATGCCCGCCAAGCTTCACATGCGCCTGCCCGGTGGCGCCGAGATGCTCGGCCAGCATCGTGGCGTATTTTGCGCCACGCTCGTCAAAGTCGGTACTGCCGAAGCGGAAGGTGATCGGCAGGTCGACCTCTTCGACGCTGAAACCCCGGATCGAGGTCGCAAAGACTCCGCCGATCTGGCCCGATCGTGTGCGCGGCATGTCGACCGCCCCATCCGCCAGCGCAAGCGAGGCGCTGGCCATCTGATAGACCTCTTCGATCTCCGACGTTTCGGCGGGATGGGTCGGATCGCCCTCGACCAGTTCGTTGATCGCAAGCTGGAAGTTGACGGCAGCAGAACCATACTTCCGCTCTGACCATTCCAGACGGCCCAACTCGGCATAGCTGCGCCAGTGCTTTTCATAGCCGAGCGCCCGGGTCAGACCTTCCCGGCGGTCCTCCAGCGACACACGCTCCTGCATCGCCTGAACGAAACTGTCGCGGGCAAGGT
>NZ_JBARVQ010000857.1:0-3215 GCF_049646345.1 Albidovulum sp.
CATGGAATCGTACAATCGGGGCGACAATACCGATTTGGAGAGAAACTGCGAGAGCGAGCAGGTCCGGCGAACGGAAAATGCAACATGATGCGGCTCGTTATCGCCCTTGTCCTCCCCCTCCTCCTCACCGGCTGCAAGGAAGAGTTCGCATGGCGGCAGAAGATGACCGTGACGGTCGAGACGCCTGCGGGCGAGGTTTCCGGATCGTCGGTCAGCGCGGTGAGCTGGCAGGAGCATGCGGTCAGGTTTCCCGACGGCATGGGCTGGCACTACAACGTGACCGGCGAGGCTGTGGTGGTCGAGGTCACACCGGGGCGCTATCTCTTCGCACTGATCGAGGGGCCGTCGGCGAACTATCTGGGCTCTGTCGCCCCGGCCTCGATCGCCGGGCGCAAGGGCCGGGTGATCAACCCTGACCTCTTCGACGAGGTCCGCGACAAGCGCGACCGGGCGGCGGGGGTGATCGCGGTGCCGGACTATCAGTATCCGATGATGGTGACCTTCGCCGACATCGCCGATCCGGCGAGCGTGGCACTGGTGGACCCTGACGATCTGGCGGCAAGCTTCGGGCCGGGTGTCCGGTTGAAATCGGTCACGTTGGAGGTGACGGACGCGCCGGTGACGGAGGGGCGGCTGGAGGCGCGATTGCCTTGGCTTTTGCAAGCAGGTTTCAAACGATTCAGCGTAATTCCACGTTCAAATGACAGTCGAACAACATCGCCGACCAACAGAAACAGCCCGGAAGAGCTGTTGCCGATTTCTGCGTTTTTGACGCTTAATCACTGGGCAGCAGAATAATCCCATCAAATACTGTTCCCAGCCATCTTTCTATGGATTGGAGAGCCGTACTGGATGCGAAGGCACCGTCCGTGTGAAAATGCTTGGCTAATTAGGAGACTCTGAGCTTACCGGCACCACCCGCTCCGGCCCAAGGGAAATCTGCCGCTCGGTCTCGCGTCTCAGCTTTCTTTGCATGCGTTCGGGATATTCGTCGTAGTTCTCCGCCGTCACCACAAAGGCATTGCCGCCGGTCATCACGTTCTGCGCGAAATAGTCCGGCAGCCCGTCATCGTCCCCCCTGATCACCAAGGCATTCACGGTGATCGCCAGCGCCTCCATATCGGGCTTGATCTCCACAGGCTCCGTGCCCTCGTTCGACCGCCCGTCGCCCGAGATATCCATGACCCGGCGCTTGCAGGCGGGCGCGTCGTCGAAGGCGCGGGCGCCGAAACTCATCGCCTCGCCTATCGCCGTCGAAAACTCGGTCCAGAGCCGGGGGGCGGTCTCAACCTGCCGGGCCAGCGCCTCCAGATCGCCCTCGTTCGAGATGCGCGTCCAGCCGACCGTCAGTTCCTGCCGCGACGACCCGGTCCACTGCATCAGCGCCACCGTCGCCTGCCCCCGCACCAAAGCCTCGCGCACCACCGAATCGCGCAGGCCTTCGGCCAGCCCCTCCATCTGCACCCGGTATTCGCGGGCATCGACCGAGCCCGAGACATCGACCGCCAGCAACAGCGCCAGATCGCAGGCCGCAGCAGGTAGCGGGGCGAGCAGGGCAAGGCCGGTCAGGGCGGGGCGAAACCATGTCATGCGGGCAGCTTAGCAGTGCCACTGCCCGCCGGTCCATCGCCCTCAGATCACATGGGCATCAGCGCCCAATAGTCGAGGTCAAGCAGCACATCGGGCAGGTATTTTCCGTCCTCGCCCTTCAAAGCGAAGTCGGGGGCGCCGTGTTTCACCGCAACGAGCCTCAGCCGGACCGCGCCGACGCCAGGGGCCGTCGTTTCGGCCTTGTCCAGCACTTCCGACCAGGCCCGGACCGTGTCACCAGAGAAACACGGGTTTGCATGCGCGCCCGCGTTCAGCGCGACGATCATCTGCGCATTGGCCAGCCCGTTGAACGACAGGGCGCGGGCGAGCGAGATGACATGGCCGCCATAGATCAGCCTTTTACCATCCTCGCGGTTGGTCGCATCGAAATGCACCTTGGCGGTGTTCTGCCAGAGGCGGGTGGCGAGCATATGCTCGGCCTCCTCCACCGTCACGCCGTCGACATGGTCGATCTTTTCACCCACCTCATAATCGCCCCAGCCATGCGGCTCACCCGCCAATGTGAAGTCGTAGCGGGTGAAATCGAGCCCCTCGGGCACGATCAGGTCGGCGGCGGGCACGGATGTTCTCAGGTCGGGCACCACCGTCTCTGGCGCGGGGGCGTCCGCGTCGCGTTTCCTCACCATGACCCAGCGGACATAGTCCATCACCGTCTCGCCGTGCTGGTTGAGGCCGCGTGTACGCACCCAGACCACGCCCGACTTGCCGTTTGAATTCTGCTTCAGCCCGATCACTTCGCTTTCGGACCTGAGCGTATCACCGGGCCAGACTGGTTTCCGCCAGCGCCCCTCGGCATAGCCGAGATTGGCAATGGCATTGAGCGAGATGTCGGGCACCGTCTTGCCGAAGACCGTGTGAAAGGCAATCAGGTCATCCACCGGCGCGGCTTTCAAACCGCTGGCGCGGGCGAATTCGTCCGAGGAATAGAGCGCGTGCCGTGCCGGGTAGAGCGCGTGGTAAAGCGCCCGCTCACCGCCCGAGACGGTGCGGGGCACGGCGTGCGGGATCACTTGCCCGAGGGAATAGTCTTCGAAGAAACGGCCGGGATTGGTCTTCATTGCTCGCTCAGTTTTGTGTCGGGAGTGTAAGTGCCGGGCGCGTCCTTCACCACGGCCTGACCGCAGCGCATGACACCTCTGGCGGCGTCAAAGGCGTAGACGGGCTGCCCATGCAGCGCCCAGCCCTTGTTCAGTGCCGCCGTCACCTTGTCGCAAAAGGCGACCGTGTCGTCATCGGACAGGAACCGGTAAAGCTTCATCCATAGGTCCCCAGAAACGGGTTACGGCCAAGCCAGATATGAATGCCCGCAATCACAGCAAAGACGACAAAGGTGATGGCCACCCCGATCAGATCGCTGCGCAGTTTGCCCGGTGCCGGTGGCGTCCAGTTTTCGCGCGCATTGATCATCAGCATGGAAACGATCGCCCAGAGCCCGATGCCACCAAAGAGCACCAGCGAGGCCAGATCGCCATTCACCAGAAGATGCGCCAAGGCCCAGAGGATCGTCGCAGTCAGAAGCGGGTGGCGCAGCTTGGACTTCACGATCCCCTTGGAATGCATGACACCTGCCAGATAGACCGAGATCAGCATCAGAAGGTTGTTGA
>NZ_JBARVQ010000858.1:0-2273 GCF_049646345.1 Albidovulum sp.
CCTTTCCCTATTCGCCGGCGCAATCCGAGCGCGGTCCACTCTACGAGTTCGCCCTCAATCACATCATGGCGCTCGAGGACCCCATGCAGGCGTTCCGCCTCGAGGTATGCGAGGTGGGACGTGACTAGATTGGCGGACAAGGTCCTCAAGGTAAGATCCAAGAACGCTGGTCCGTTCTGGGTCGTGTGTCACGAGCATTGCGGGTCCACACCGGGATGCGCAACTCAACGAGAGATGAAGGAGGGCCCTTCGGGCTCGGCGATCAGGAGCTGAGCTCAAGCCACTGCAAGCTGCTGCGGTCAAGAGCCGTGGTGGTGAGCGTTGCAGTCAAGGTTCGGACTGAAGTCCGGCCGGCAAGATCGAGGAAGGCGAGCGCAAGCGAACCGCTGCAGAAGCGTCGAAAGCGTATTAGGCGATGTCAGAACCGCGGGGTGACCCTTCCTGCGGGATAAGCTCGGGCGATGTCCTGAGACGGACCGAGCGGCATCCGGCGTGTAGGCGGCGCGAGCCTCGATCAGGCTCTTGTTGGGAACGTGAGAACCTGTGTGCCGTCGTGCTGGCCGGCGTTGATGGTCAGTCCGAAGGGAGAAGCCGCAAGCGGCTGCAACCGCGAGGGCGAGAGTACCGATGCGGCGCACAGGGACGGAGCAGCCCGTAGTAGTGACGAAGGCCCTGTAATGGGGCTGGAGCGAAGGGGCTGCGTTGTTCAGCCTGGCCTGCGGGCCAACCATCCTGTCGGAGGCGTGCTTCTGGCAGAGCGGGAGGAGCCCGTGGATCAGGCAAAGCCGTTCAGAATCGCCAAGCGTGAGGTCTGGGAAGCTTTCAATCGTGTGAAGGCCAACCAGGGGGCGGCTGGAGTGGACGGACAGTCGATTGCAGACTTCGAGGCCAACCTTTCGGCGAACCTCTACAAGCTCTGGAACCGCCTGTCGTCAGGGAGCTATTTTCCTCCTCCGGTGCGCCGCGTTGATATTCCGAAGGCGAGTGGCGGGACGCGACCGTTGGGTATTCCGACGGTTGCCGACCGCATCGCCCAGGAGGTCGTCCGGCGCGCGCTGGAGCCGAACCTGGAGCCGGCGTTCCACGCCGATTCCTATGGCTACCGGAAGGGCAAGTCTGCGATTGATGCCGTGGCCAAGGCTCGCGAGCGCTGCTGGCGCTTCGACTGGGTTCTTGATCTCGACATCAAGGGTTTCTTTGACAGCCTTGATTGGAAGCTGACGCTCGCGGCCGTTCGACGTCATACGAACTCACCGTGGGTGCTGCTCTACATCGAGCGTTGGCTGAAGGCGCCCGTGCAGATGGAGGACGGCTCGATCGTCGCGCGCACGACGGGCACGCCACAGGGCGGGGTGATTTCACCACTGCTGGCGAACCTGTTCCTGCATCATGCGTTCGACACGTGGATGACGGAGAAGTTTCCGCACATTCCGTTCGAGCGGTATGCCGACGATGCGCTCTGTCATTGTCGAAGCGAGGCACAAGCGCGGTTCCTGCAGGACGCGCTCAAAGCCCGACTGGCCGAATGCAAGCTGGAACTGCATCCCGAGAAGACGCGTATCGTCTATTGCAAGGATGTGGCGCGAAAGGGCGATTACCCAAGCATCCACTTCGATTTCCTGGGCTTTCAATTCCGTGCCCGGAAGGTGAGGTGGGTCGTGAAGGGCAAAGAGGTCTTCGCACACAGCTTCCTGCCGGCGGTCAGCCCGAAGGCGCAAACGCGCATCGGCCGGGAGATCCGGCGATGGGCGCTGCACCACCGCAGTGACAAATCCCTGGAAGACCTGGCCCGGATGTACAATCCCGTCATCCGTGGCTGGATCAGCTACTACAGCCACTTCTACCGGACGCAGTTGCGTCCGACGCTGAAACGGATCGACGCCTATGTCATCAGGTGGGCCCGTCGCAAGTACAAGCGGATGGTGCACCAAACCAAGGGCGGCAGGGACTGGTTCGACCGGCTTCGCCGGAAGACGCCGAGGCTCTTCGCCCATTGGCCGCTATGTCATGGGAACGGCCGAACATCGGGAGCCGTGTGACTCGAGAGGGTCATGCACGGTTCTGGGAGCGCCCGGGGGTGAGATTCCCTCGGGCGACTCGACATCAGCACCCATCACGCGCTCGCCAGCGGCGGCTGTTCCACCCCCAGCTCCGGACATCATCGGCGGGCAAGGTCGCCTCGTCAACGCCGGATGGACCGAGGTCCGCCAATGTATAAAAATGACCGTCATGGCCGATCCGAGGTGTTGCGCGAGCGCTGCAGCGATCCGGCG
>NZ_JBARVQ010000859.1:0-6253 GCF_049646345.1 Albidovulum sp.
CCGCATCGTAGCCAAGGTCGATACCCTGATGACCCTCTGCGACCGGCTGGAGGTCAGCCTCACCACCGCCGACACCACCCGCCAACGCCTCCTCACCGCCCTCCTGCACGAGGCGCTGAACCCCGCCGAACAAGAACTGGAGGCCGCAGAGTGACCGAGCCGCGCATCTTTAATGTTTACTGCGACGAAAGTTGCCATCTGGAAAACGACGGTATTTCTGCAATGGCCTGGGGTGCCGTCTATTGTCAGGAAAGCGAGACCCGCGCCATAGCCGAGGCCATCCGCGCGCTGAAGGTCGCACATGGGCTTGCCCCGACGTTTGAGGCGAAGTGGACCAAGATATCGCCTGCGAAAGTGGCCTTTTATCTGGCGCTGCTGGATTTGTTTCTCGCCGATGACCGGCTGCGGTTTCGGGGGCTGGTGGTGCCGGACAAGGCGCAGATTGACCATGCGCGTTTTGATCAGACGCATGACGATTGGTACTACAAGATGTACTTTACCATGTTGCGCCCGATCTTTTGCGCGCCGCACCGGTATCGCATCTACCTCGATGTGAAGGACACGCGCGGGGGCCCCAAGACGCGCAAGCTGCACGATGTGCTGGCAAACGATCTGTATGATTTCAACAAAGAGTGTCTTGAGCGCGTGCAGCAGGTCCGTTCGCATGAAAGCGAACTGCTGCAAATTACTGATATCTTGATCGGCGCGCTGACCTACGCCAACCGCGGTCTTGCAACAAGCCCGGCGAAAGCTGCCATGATGGCGCGCCTGCGAGAGCGCCTTGGCCCATATGTGCTGACACGGACATCCAGTTTTTCCGCGATCAAGTTCAACATGCTGGTCTGGCGCGCCCGGGAGGCGGCTGAATGAACCCGCCGGACTTGCTGTCGTTCAATGACTTCGGCGGCGATTGGACCGCGTATGAAACGGAACTGAACCGCGTGTTCATGACCGAAATTGCTCGTGGGGGTCTGACATTCAGGGGCGAGAACGTCAGTTGCCGCCGATATGATGAGGTTGCCGGGCGCTGGGCGTCTTTTTGGCACTTGGTTCAGGAAGGTAAGGTAGAAGAAGACCGGCTTCCTGATCTGCGTCGGTGTGAGCGGCTGTGCTGGGTGCCTTGGGTGATCCGAAATGGTGTTCAGCACGCGGAAATCGATGAGTGGCAGAACACCCGCAAGAGCGAGACCAACACTCTGCTGTGGTATCGTGAGGAATATCTGGTGATCCTTGGACGCCGCAACGGCTACTGGTTGTTGAGGAGCGCGTATTGCACCGAGAAAAGCGGGCGGATCAGCCAGCTTCGGAGGGAGCGCGATGCATACAATGGAATCTGATTTATCTAGCCCAGAAAAAACTGAAGCCGCCCGGAAAAACCAAGGCGGCCTCGAATGCTCCTCCTACACATGGCAGGTGAGACAAGGGGTATATGCCCTCTGGGGGCTGGATTGTCAAGAAAATTCGGCCTGATCCGGGGAGTGCAGAGAATGCGAAATCCTTTAAAACTATTTATTAACAATTGGTTATGCTTCTGCGGTCGATCGCTGGGAGCGGTGGGCCAAATTCAGAGAGTGATAGAAAATTGAGTGATATCAAGCTTTTTCGCATTGGTGCAGGTGCTGTCACCGAGTTAACCGGCACGACGGACACGGTCGAGAAATCGGTTCAGCTTCTGTTTGAAAGCAACCTCGAAGCCTTGCTTGGGGTTCGCTTCTTGGCGACCGAGTTCACGACGACGCATGGCGGGCGGATCGATACGCTTGGTTTGGACGAAAACGGCTGCCCTGTGATCCTCGAATACAAGCGGGCCTCGAATGAAAATGTCATCAATCAGGGCCTATTTTACCTCGACTGGCTGATGGATCATCGGAAGGATTTTCAGTGGCTGGTGTTGGAAAAACTGGGCAAGGAAGCCGCTGAAGCAGTCGACTGGTCCGCGCCCCGGCTGATTTGCATCGCAGGTGACTTCAACCGCTATGACGATCACGCGGTAAAACAAATCCAGCGGAACATCGAGCTGATCCGTTATCGCCGCTTTGGGGGCGATCTGCTGATGCTCGATCTGGTCGCTGTGACCTCCGTTAAAGGGTTGGTCACTGCCAACGGTGCGAGCTCTGGATCAGTTGTTGTGCCAGGGAAATACAAGACGATCAGCACGGTAATGGAAGAGCTGGATTCCAGCATGAGCGACCGGTTCGAGGCGCTTCGCGCATATCTGATCGCCTTGGGTGATGATGATGTTCAGGAAACCACATTGAGATTTTACATCGCCTTCAAGCGGATTAAGAATTTCGCTTGTGTTGAATTTCGTCCGACCACGAGCAAGATACTCATCTACGTGAAAGTCGATCCGTCGTCGGTACAGATTGAAAAGGGCTTCACGCGTGACGTATCGGACGTCGGGCATTTCGGCACTGGCGATCTAGAGATCACCCTCACCAATGCCGAGGATTTGGAGAAGGCGAAGCCGCTGATCGAACGCAGCTACGGAGCATCCTGAATGCTGGAGGAGCCGGAGCGAAAGGGCTTGTTGTCGAGGTTCTTCCCAAGGGCTTCGCCGCCTACTTCTGCGGGTGCACCCGAAGATCAGAGCCAGTCAGCTTGGGCAGACAATCACAAGCGTCCGGTCCATAGCCTTGTCACAAAGGTGCTGCGAGAGAGCGACTGTCTTATTGTGACAGGTTACCAGGACTTCTTGTCGTCTCTGGCTTATCTCATTGAAACTGTTGGTGGCATCGGCGATCGACCAGCGGGTAGTATCCGCATGGTGTTCGGAACGAACACCGACTCTAGCCGCCAGGTTGGTGCGCGAGGTCGCCCGGCTGCCGAAGAGGCGCGAGCCCATTTCCTGGGCTCTAAGGGCCTCTCGGTAGATGATCTCGCCGACCTCCGCGCAGTTCTTGCAATCGAAGCCATCGAGCGCGGCACGATTGCCCTCCGCGTCTTTGATCCTGACATCGCCCAAGGTGTCGTAGGCCGACGGCCGCCCATGTTGCATGCCAAGCTGGTAATTGGGGATGGTCATGCGCTTTCGGGTTCATCGAACTTCTCGAACGGCGGTTTGCGGCGGAACCTCGAGTTTGTTGATGACGCAGCAGCCTCGCCCGACCTTGCCGCGGCACGACGCGAGGCTGCAGAGCGCTATTGGGAGATGGGCCGAGACTGGACGGAAGAGGCGCTTGCGATCCTGAGATCGCTTGTACGGCTCGTCTCGCCAGAAGAGGCTGTGGCCCGCACTATCTTCGAAGCGACTAGCTTTACACCGTGGATCGCTGCGGGCGACACGACCGCCGGCCGTCCACCGCAGCCGTTTCAGGCCGACCTGACCTACGAAGCTGCGGGGACTATCCATGAGCAAGGCTTTGCTTTCGTCGAGGCACCAACTGGGGCAGGCAAGACGGATATCGGGAAGCACTTGGCAGCGTTGCTGCCTGTGGCTCACGATCAAACTGTCTTTTCTTGGGGCGAACGTGCTGACCAACGTCGCCTCGGGTCCATCGCCCTAATTCCAGCCAGCGTGTTCAGCAACTGGACGACGAATGCGCCTGTGAACTTCAAACCGATAAAACACAGCTACCTTTCCAAGACAAAGGCATCTGAAAATCAGGAGTTGGAACTCATCAATCGAGATGTTCGGTCGGCTGCGGGCATGATCGTCGACGAAAGCCACAGACTGAGTTCCCGGTTCCTTGCACCTTCGAACCGGTCACTGGTCTTTGAGCGGACACCGGCGATCTGGACGGCTTGTCTGTCGGCAACGCTGATGGGGAACCAAGGTTTGGACGGCCTATTAGCCTTCCATGAAAAGCGTGCATCAATCTACGTTCCGCCCGTAATCACCGAACAGATCAATGTCCATTTCAGCCGTGTTCGGGAACGAGGCGCACTTGTTGCCGAACTTGCGGCACAGAAGCGGAAGATTGAGGAGCAACAACGACAGCCCGACCTATTCGAGAGCGAAAACGTTCTGCAGGAAAAGATCGAGACCTTGGAGCGCACGGTTGAGGGAAGGGGCCTCCAACTTAGAAGGCTACAGGCCGAACTGGCGGATGCCTTAGCGCCCTATGTCGTGCGGCGGCAGCGCGCTTGTATCGGGGAAAGTCGGCAGCGTAGCGACGGGTCCTTCAAGTATCCGGCGATCAAGAGTGAACGGCGCGACGCCGACCTGACTGACGAACAACAAAAGCTAATCACCCGGATCAAGGAGCTGGCAGAGGCAATTACTTCTGGGGTTACCCTCGTCTCAGCGGACCCGCAGCGCGCGGCGCAGACTGAAATCAAGTTCCACGATAAGTCGCGCATTCACATCCGCAACTTTCTGGCACTTCTCCGCGCGTCGATCACGTTTGCTAGGATCGAGTGGGGGCGCGAACGGGATACGGAAGCAGATCAACGAGGGCGCCGCTCCTTGGGTGAAAGCCTACGCCAGGCTGAGCGATACAGCCGCCGTCCGCTAGCCGTACCTCCGGGTGAGCTCCAAGGTGAACTCGCCGACACTGAAAGCACTAGTGAAACGCCGATATGCGACCGCTTAGGCCGTCTTTTGCACCATCCCTGCCTTGATGAAATCGATACGGCGCGTGCCGAACAGATGCGGGAAATTTTGAGCAAACACGGGCATGCTATCTTTCTCGCGGAGCGCGTCGGCGTTCTTGAGGTTTACGCGAACCTCTTGGGTGGGCATCGTGGGCGCGGGCCGGAGGTCTTCGTTGTCGCCCCAGGAGCGAAGATCAAGACAGGCAAGAAATTGCACCATCTGCGATCCGGCGCAGAGGCGCAGGAATATTTCGGCCTCACTGGCAGTAAACGCGAGCCTATGGTCCAGCGCGCGATGTTTCTTACTTTCCAGATGGCGGAGGGGATCAATCTTCAAACTGCGTCAGCGCTCGGCATCCTTGGTGTCACCTCTGATATTAAGAGCCTGATCCAGGGGCTTGGTCGCATCGACCGGATCGATAGTCCGCATTCGAAAATCCACTACTTCACCTTCGACTTGCCTGGGCTGGTTCTATCGTCGGACAAGAAGGCCCGGGGCCGGGTTGAGAACATAGCTCTGTTGTCGGGTGTCGGTGCGGATGATCTGGCGTCTGAGATTGTAGAATTCGCGGCAGGAGACCTGACTGACCTTGTTCTCACTCAAATCAAGAAGCCGCGGATACTACGTCCGAACAACTACTTCGATCAGGTTGAGGCGCTGAAGCGTGAGGTCTCGGACGAAGTCATGCGACGCGTTGGAAGCGCGAAACCGAAAGGTTTGTGGGGTGCAGAGCTTTGTTTGCTGGCAACTTCAAGACCGGTGACGATTCTCATGTTAGGAGGACGCACTGGCGACCTGCGCAATCCACATGTCCAGGCGCCCCGCCTTCTTCTCCTCAGGGAGAGTGAAGACCAGACCGAGATCAGCGGAGACCAAGCAGACGCAGCGCGGCATCTTGTCGAAGCATTTCATGAAACGAAACGGCTCGGTCTGCATGTTAAGGCGCCGCAGCTCGATCAGGTCTCCGGGCTATTGTCGAACCTTGCTGAGACCCTGCCCAATCTAACGCATTGGGATATTCGGCCTGCCAGAACGGTTTCGATCCTCGCATCGCTGGCACGGTTTATGTCTGGTCAATCCGTACTCGATGTTGGGCGATCGATCTTCGGGGATCTGACTCTGCCCGCGCTAGAGAAACTTGCTGAGGCGTGGGCCCAGGAGCTTGATCCGTCCTGGATTGAAGCCAAGCAGGCAATTAGTGACCGAAGCGTCAAGGACAGGACCATTCCAGACTATCTGGGCATATCGTCGATCGAGGAGTTGTTTTACTTGCAACCTGAAAGCGATCTGGACCAGATCCGAGCACGCGCTGAAAAGCTCCTCGACTTCTGCCGATCGGCCTCCGAGGGGCAGTCCACAAGCGTCCTAGATCGGGTCAGCACGGTATTCGTCGGTCGACCGGGGCTTTAGAATTGTCGATTGCGAGATTTCGGGTCAACAATAGGTCAACCTGTTTAACTACCTCGTTCCCCGTTTGGACCCGTCCGCAGCGGTTGCTTGCGGCGCGATGCGGTTAGAAAACATCTATATCTCAAAGGGTTGCCTCGTAACATGTTGAAATTAAAGGACAGCCGTTCTCCCGGGAGATGAGGCTCATAACCTGAAGGTCGTAGGTTCAAATCCTACTCCCGCAACCAACGATCCTTGCGATAGCAAGTTGTCTAGCGCCTCGGCCTCCGAAAGGAAGTCGGGGTTTTTCTTTCCTGATGCAAAGCG
>NZ_JBARVQ010000860.1:0-4531 GCF_049646345.1 Albidovulum sp.
CTCATCACCTAACGCGTTGAAATCTTCAATTTCAGGCAGCGTTAGGTGACTCAAGTTTAACGCGAAACGCTATAAGCGACACTCACAGATTGAGGTACCCTTGGGCCTGCCGGTTGATCCTTGTCAAAGCGGCGCTGTTATCCCCGGGATTAGGCTGACCCGGTGCAGCGCTACTCAGGAAGGAGAAGCCCGATGGACTTCAAGTCGATTCTCACGATAACCACCGACCCCGCCGGCATCGGACCGCAGATCGACGCCGCCATCGCATTGGCGCGGCGCGAGGATGCGCATCTTGATGTCCTGTGCATTGGCGTGGATGTGACCCAGACCGGATATTACTATGCCGGTGCCACCGCGATCCTGACGCAGGAAGCCTACAACCAGGCGAAAGACGACGCAGCCCAGGCAGAAACGGCAGTGCGCAGCAGGCTGGCTGCCGAGGATATCCGCTGGGGCGTGGAAACGGCCGTCGCCCAGATCGGCGCACTCTCTGGTCCGGTCGCCATGCAGGCCCGCTTTTCCGATATCGTCGTTCTGCCCAAGCCCTACGGGCCCAAAGGCAGTCAGGCCGCCGAGGCGGTGTTGGAGGCCGCTCTTTTCGAAGGCCGTGCCCCGGTTCTGGTCCTGCCCGACGGTTATTCGGACGCGGGCTTCGGTCAGCGGATCGCTCTGGCCTGGAACCAGAGCGACGAGTCGCTCCGGGCGGCCCGTGTGTCACTACCGGTGCTGAAGGCCGCGACGCGCGTCGACATCACGATCATCGACCCGCCAACCCATGGGCCGGAACGCTCTGATCCCGGTGGCATGCTGTCCCAGCTTCTGGTGCGTCACGGTGTGCACACCGAGGTTTCCGTGTTGGCCAAGACCCTGCCGAAAACCTCCGAAGTGCTCGCCCGTCATGTGCGCGACATCAATGCCGATATGGTGGTGATGGGGGCTTACGGCCATTCGCGGTTCCGCGAGGCGATCCTTGGCGGCACGACGCGCAATATGCTGGAACATGCCGAAGTGCCGGTGCTGATGGCGCATTGAACCCGGTCAGGCCGCGCGCAGCATTGCCGTCTCGACACCGCCCAGGATCATGGAAGCGGTCCTGCACTCTCGCGCGTGCCGGGGCGCGTCAGGGAAAGGCTGACCGTCCCCCAGCCCCCCCCGCCGCGATACGCACCGGCAGAAGCTGCGGGTGCCGCGCAAGATCAAGGCTGTCGAGCGACCGCCGCCCGATCCATCGCACAGGCTGCAACCCGTTTTCCTGCGTCACCACCAGATCGCCTTCGCGGATCGTCTCGACTGGCCTTGGACCAAGATCGGTGTCGATCAGGCTGTCTTTGGCAAAGCAGATGATCACCGGTTGCGGCTGCGCATTGAAATCGTTCTCGCCCTTGTCGCGGGCCCGGACCATACCATTGAAGGTCGCCCCGGTGGACCCGACATAGTTGAAGTCGAAAAGATCCGGATGCTGCGGATCAACCTGCTTGTTGAACCCGCCCAGAAGCTGGACCGTGTCAGAGGGGTCATAGTCCCAGATATCGATATGCAGGTTCGTTTCCGAGAAAGTGTGCAGGTCGATCCTGACCGTGTCGGCTTCGGTGTCATCGACAAAACGAACGGCACATTTCTTCACCTTCACGGAAGGGTCCGCCACGATGGTAACATCCCCGCCCCCGGGAATATCGATGATCACGGTGTCGTTGTTCGTCACCAGGTCAGTTTACCCCGCCGCCGTGACGACGATGGTTGCCATTTGCCCGCCTCCGACATCGCCACTTCACCGGCGATTTCCCTGGCGGGATTCTAAAGCAACCGACCTTTACCCTGGGACATATCCGGCTGGACTGCTGCCGGATTTGTGGACACCGAGATAAGGTGTTTGTGACGCTGGAGAATCTACATAAACAGGAGAGCCTTCAGCCGCGAGTTTACGGCGGAAGCGATGGAGTTGATAACAAAGCGTGGGGTCAGCATTGCACAGGCTTCAAGGGATCTTGGAAGACATGCCAATGTGCTTCGCCGGTAGGTGCGGGCATATGAGGTAGACGGCCCTGCGGCGCTACCCTGAAATGGCAAGCTGACGCCAGAGCAAGAAGAGCTCAAATTTCTTCGACGTGATATGTCAAGGCTGAAGGCGGAGCGTGATACCTTAATAAAGGCGGCCGCCGACTTCACCAAGGACCAGCCGTGATGTTTGGGTTTGTGGTGAAGCACCGAGGGGTCTGGCCAGTTAAAGTGTTTCGGGTTTTCGCTTAGATAACCAGTATCAGAATTCAAAGGGAGGCAGCGACTCCCCGGCGGGTCGCCGCCCGCAGGCGGCGAAACGTCAACCCGGAATGCGCGCGATCGCCTTTTCCCTCAGCGATCCGAGCGGGCGCGCATCCGCCAGGTTGCCGTCCGGCGATGCGGAATAGAGCCGCAGAAAGACCGCCAGATTCGGGATATCCGCCCCGGTTATGTCACCAAAGAGATAGGCCGTCTTTCCCGCCGCCCGAAACGCGACGGTCGAGGGTCGCGTACAGCCCGACATGCAGTCAACCTCGCGCAGGTCGGCTTCCCCGCCGATCTCCGCCCGCAAGCGTTCTGCCAGCCCGTTCTGTCCAGCCGGGCACGAGCGGCAAACCGTGACGGTAACGCCGCTCATCGACCCTCGGCCAGCGGCCCAAGCAGGATCAGCGCCGGGCCATCGGCAGCCTCTTCGGCGATCAGCGCCTCCATCGTTGCCAAAGTGCCGCGCACGATCTTTTCGGCAGGTGTAGACACGCTTTCGGCAAGAAGCGCAGGCGTATCGGCCGACATTCCTGCCCCCTGCAACCGCCTTGCCAGCTCCGCAAAGGTACGCTTGCCCATGAAGATCACCGTCGTCGCCGTCGGATCGGCGAGGGCCGCAAGGTTCAGGTCCTCGGGCAGGGCACCTGTCACATCGTGGCCCGTCACGAATTGCACCCGTCGTGCGGTCAGCCGCCTTGTCAGCGGAATGCCCGCCGCCGCCGCCGCCGCCATGGCCGAGGTGACGCCGGGAATGATCTCATACCCGATCCCGGCCTCGCGGCAGGCGATGATCTCTTCCTCCAGTCGGCCGAACATCCCGCTATCGCCGGATTTCAGCCGCACAACCTTTGCGCCCGACTTCGCATAATCCACCAGCAGGCGGCTCACATGATCCTGCTTGGGCGAGGCGCGGCCAGCCCGCTTGCCGACGCCGACCATATCCGCCCCCTCCCGTGCCTTCGCCAGAATCGGGCCTGATGAGAGATCGTCGAACAGCACCGCATCGGCCTTCTGCAACCGGTCCACGGCCTTCAGTGTCAGAAGCTCCGGATCGCCCGGCCCGGAAGACACAAAACTCACGAACCCCGTCATGTCGCCTCCGCGATCAGGTGAAAGAAAGTGCCGGTGGCATTGCCACGGCGCGACCCGGTCTCGGGCACGGCATCGCCATTCGCATCAACGACCCGCGCCAGCGCCATATCCGGCTGGTCGAGAATCGTCGAGTAGTGAAATTCATGGCCGCGCAACCGTGCGCCCGCATCATGACCCGGCACCGCTGCGGAAAGCTCGGCCAATCGATAGCCAAGATGCATCTTGCGCTTCTCGTAAGAGGTGACGAGGCCCAGAAGCCCCGCCATCTCATGCCGCACGCCGTCCCGGTCGACGAGGCCCGCGCCCATCGCCATATAGCCCCCGCATTCGCCATGCACCGGCCGGGTCTCGGCAAACCGCCGCAATCCCTGCCGGAACCGCGCGGCTGCCGCCAGCTTGCCACCATGCAATTCCGGATAGCCCCCCGGCAACCAACAGCAATCGGCGCTCTCTTCCGGTGCTTCGTCGGCCAAAGGCGAGAACGGAAGAATTTCGGCCCCAGCGGCGCGCCAGCCATCCAGAAGATGCGGGTAGACAAAGGAAAACGCGGCATCGCGGGCCAGAGCGATCCGTTGGCCCGGCGGCGTGACCGCAACCGGCGCGGATCCAGCCAGATGCGTCTCCCCCGCCGCCGCCCTGAGGGCATCCAGATCGACATGCGCGGCCACGAATTCTGCCGCATCGGCGATGATCCGGTCCAGTTCCGGCGTCTCTTCGGCCTGCACCAGACCCAGATGCCGCTCCGGCATCTCGATCGAGGCGCGGCGCGGCAATGCGCCAAAGACGCGAATTCCCGCCGCCTCCATCCCGACGCGGATCAATGCATCATGCCGGGGCGAGGCGACACGGTTCAGGACCACGCCCGCCACAGTCACATCCGGTCGCATCCGCGAAAAGCCAAGCGCCACCGCCGCCGCCGACTGCGCCTGCCCCGAAACGTCCAGCACCAGAACGACCGGCCAGCCAGTCAAAGCCGACAGATCGGCCGAGGCACCGGTTCCGGTCTCACCGGCCC
Organism: Albidovulum sp.; assembly: GCF_049646345.1. Lineage (GTDB taxonomy): Bacteria > Pseudomonadota > Alphaproteobacteria > Rhodobacterales > Rhodobacteraceae > Albidovulum. The sequence goes on from NZ_JBARVQ010000860.1 coordinate 4,370, forward strand.
GCGCCACCCCGTCGAAGAGCCCCATCGAACCCTCGGCCAGCACCAGATCGGCCCCGTCAGCCGCCCCGACCAATCCGGCAATGCGCGCCTCTCCCATCGCCCAGGTATCGAGGTTCACCGAAAACCGCCCCGAGGCCGCGCGGTGAAAGGCCGGATCAATGT
>NZ_JBARVQ010000861.1:0-2754 GCF_049646345.1 Albidovulum sp.
GCCGAGGCCAAGGCAGGGGGATATTTCGCCGATTGGGTGATGGATTCCGGCCCCACCTTCCTGACGCAGGACACGACCGAGGATGTGGTGGTCAAGACGACGCTCGATCAGGGCATCCAGAAGTCAGCCGAAGAGGCTTTGGCTTTCGTCTTCGATACCAAGGTCAAACAGGGCTCGGTCGCGCAGGCCGCCATCGTGGTCATGTCGGCCGATGGTGCGGTGCGCGCTATGGTCGGCGGGCGCAAGACACAAGTTTCGGGCGCCTTCAACCGCGCGACGCAGGCACTTCGGCAAGTCGGCTCTACGTTCAAACCCTTCGTCTATGCCGCCGCCCTCGACCTCGGCTTCGACATGAATGCCTATGTCGAAGACGCGTATTTCTGCGTCAACGTGAAGGGATCGGGCGAATGGTGCCCGAAGAACTACGACAAGGACTTCCGCGGCATGATCACGTTGACCGATGCACTGGCCCATTCGGTCAATACTGCCACGGTACGTGTCAGCCAGTCGGTCGGACTGGAGGCCGTGCGGCAGGTCGCCACCGGGTTCGGGATCGAATCCGATCTGGCACAGGGTCCGGCGATCGTGCTCGGCTCTTCAGGCGCCACACTTCTGGAGATGACCGGGGCCTATGCGGGCATCCTGAACGGCGGCTCGGCGGTACGGCCCTACGGCCTCGTAGAACTGCGCATCCAGGGGGACGACGCGGCCTTGATGGGACAGGAAGGCGGGATCGGCGAACGCGTGATCTCGGACCGTGCAGCCAAGCAACTGACCTATATGATGACCCAGGTGATCGAACGCGGTACCGGGCGCCGGGCGCGGCTTGAGGGGCGCGAGGCGGCAGGCAAGACCGGGACGACCTCGGACTACCGCGACGCATGGTTCATCGGTTTCACGGCGGATTATGTCGTTGGCGTCTGGATGGGCAATGACGACAACTCCCCCCTGACGAGCGTCACCGGCGGTGGATTGCCTGCGGAAATCTGGCATGAGGTCATGGCCCGGGTCGAGGCCGACCAGCCCGCAACTCCGCTGCCGATGATCCGGCCCGAGGAACTGCCCGCGCCGCAATGGCAGGGCCAGACCTATGACAGCGGCCCCATCGCGCAACAGCAGCCCCAAAAGAAGCGCAAGAAAAAGCGCAAACAGCAGGACGATCCGATCCTGAACCTGCTCAACCAGATCCTCGGCGGAAACTGACGCCACCCTGGCAGCGGTCGTAAGGTGGGTTTAAACCCACCTTACTTTCTTGAAACTCAAGAAACCCAGAGGATGCGAGAAAATGACAGTTCGTCCCGTAAGGTGGGTTTAAACCCACCTTACATCACGGTCGGGCGGCTCAGCCTGCCCGCGTGAGGTCCGCCGCCAGTGCGCCGATATCGCCCCGACGCTTGTCCAGCATCGCGCCAATCTCGGTCCGTTCAGCGGCAAGCATGTTCACGCCTTCAATGATGATGTTGAAGAACAGGCTCTTGCCCGACTTGTCGAAGACATGCCAGTCAAGCCGGAACGGTGCCTGCCCTTTCAGATGGGCGACCGACCGCACCTCGAAGAAGCTCTTCAGCGGCCGCGCTTCCTGCACTTCGATCCGGCCGCCGATGAATTCGCGGAAGCGGCGGCCATATTTGCGCGAGATATAGCCCTGGAACGCTTTGACATAGGCGTTCAGATCGGCTTTCGATGCCGACCGGCCAGCAGGCCCGAGCGAGCTTTGCGCGATGAACCGCACATCGGCGTAGCGCACGAAGATCCGCTCAAACTCCTTGAACATAGCCGTTTCCGACTTGCCCGAGGCGATCACCCCGTTGACCTCGCCCACGACCTGGTCGACCAGCGCCTTTGCCTGACCGGTGTTCAAGGCCCATGCGTCCGACGGCAATGTGGCAAGAGCGATGCCGGCTGGAAGGCTGGCCAGAAGGCGGCGGCGGGTCAGGTTACTGTCCATAGGGATCCTCATACGGGTCGAACACATCAGTTTCATCTTCGATGCCAAGCTCAAAATGGCGGTTTTGCAGGTAGAGAAGCCTCATCTGCGCGTAGCTGTCTGCGCTTTCATATAGAATCGAGTCGACCACATCGCCATAGAGCTGCCGGTCTGCGGCGCGCCCGGCGAGCTTCATACCACGCAGATAGTAGCTTTCGGGCGGCTCCACCGCGATCCCTATCGGATTTGTGATGACATCCACGACCGACCCGACCAGATCCCGTTCGGTCGTCGGTCCGGCGAGCGGCACGACAAGGAAAGCACCTTCGGGTGCTCCCCAGACATGCAGCGTTTCGCCGAAATCGGTAGCATCGGCATAGATACCCATCGCCGTGGCGGGGTCGAATATGCCACCAATGCCCACGGTCGTATTGACCACAAAGCGTACCGTATTGGTGATCGCGGGCTTTGGTCTGAGCTGCAGGATGTTGTTCAGAACATCGCTGGGTGTTCCAAGGTTTTCGGCGACGTTGCTGACCCCCTCGGCCACGGGGGGCGGTAGGAACGGTTTTTTGTCGGGCTTGCCGCCGCCAAACAGCGCGCGGTCCATCGCAAGGTTCTCATCATGCACCTCGCGGTTTCGCGCCTCGTATGGATCGTTGAATTCCGCCCCCGGCTGCGGTGCGGAGCATCCCGTAGCCAGCAGGAGAAGTATTGCCGAAAGCCCGGCAACCGACCGCTTGCCTGAATTATCGATCAATGGATTTCCTAACATTTTCTTTTTATCTTTCCAAAGAATCTGACACAGAAGCGAAACGGTCCCCCAA
>NZ_JBARVQ010000862.1:0-5713 GCF_049646345.1 Albidovulum sp.
ACTCGGTGCATGAGGCGAAGCGCGCGACCGAGGCGAATGCCTCCGTCATCTACGTCCCGCCCCCGTTCGCGGCGGATTCGATCCTTGAGGCCATCGATGCCGAAATGCCGCTGATCGTCTGCATCACCGAAGGCATCCCTGTCCTCGACATGATGAAGGTCAAGCGCGCACTTCAGGGCTCCAAATCCAAGCTCATCGGCCCGAACTGCCCCGGTGTCATCACGCCGGGCGAATGCAAGATCGGCATCATGCCCGGCCATATCCACAAGCGGGGCTCTGTGGGCGTCGTCAGCCGCTCGGGCACGCTGACCTATGAAGCCGTGAAGCAGACCACCGATGTGGGCCTCGGCCAGAGCACCTGCGTCGGCATCGGCGGCGACCCGATCAAGGGGACGGAACATCTCGACGTGCTCGAATGGTTCCTTGCCGATGATGAGACCGAAAGCATCATCATGATCGGCGAGATCGGTGGCGCGGCCGAAGAGGAAGCGGCACAGTTCCTGAAGGACGAGGCGAAACGCGGCCGCAAGAAACCGGTCGCGGGCTTCATCGCTGGCCGCACCGCCCCTCCGGGCCGTCGCATGGGGCACGCAGGCGCCATCGTCGCCGGCGGCAAGGGCGGTGCCGAGGAAAAGATCGAGGCGATGAAATCGGCGGGCATCGTCGTGGCCGACAGCCCGGCGACCCTCGGCGAAGCCGTCCTCAAGGCCATCGGTTGAGTTTCACGCCGCCCCGGTCCAGGCTGGGGCGGCGTAAGGAAGGGTAACGAAAATGCCGATCTTCCGAATTGGCGACAAGCTTCACTACTACGCCCATGTCCCGAAATGCGGCGGCTCGTCGGTCGAGGCCTATCTAAGGACCCGCTTTGGCGGCCTTGCATTCCTCAACACCCGCTATCTTGACCTGCCCGAGCATGCGCGCTGGACCAGGTCCTCACCCCAACACCTCGCGCTTGAGGATTTCCACCGGCTGATCCCGGCGGACTGGATCGTCTCATCCTTCGCGGTGGTGCGGCACCCGGTCAAACGGCTGGTCAGCGCCTTCCAGTTTCAGGTGGAGGTGGAGGGGACCGTGGCGGCACTCTGGTCCATTGATGAGTTCTTCGACGACTGGCTGAAACGGGCGGAGGGCGAGCCGTTCCTCTACGACAACCACCTGCGACCGCAATCGGATATCGTGCCCGAAGGGGCGGTGGTCTTCCGGCTGGAAGAGGGGATGGCCCCCCTCGTCGCCCATTTCGACGCGCTGGCCGGGGATACGAACGGCGCGCGTGAGATCCCCAAGGAAAACGTGCGCAAGAAGGGCATGGCGCCCGATGCGGGGCGCATGACGCCCTCGCCCGAAACCCTGACCCGGATCGCCAGCTATTACGCCGAGGATTTCCGACGCTTTGGCTATTCCATCGACGACACCGCCAAACCCGCAGCCAAGCCCCCAGCACCCAAAGGCCTGATGAACCGCCTCGTCGGCGCGCTCTCCGGAGGGCGGGGATGAGCACGGTCCGGTCCATATCGGCTTGCTTGCGCAAGTCCTTCACTTTTGATGGCCGTTCATCGCGGTCAGAGTTCTGGTCGTTCGCCCCGGTCGGATTTGCCTTGCCCCTGCTGGCTGCATGGCTTGCGCCGCCTTCGATCGATGGACTCGGCTCTTTGACAATTAAGGTGCTGACTGTCGCGATAGCGTCCATACCTCTCCTTGCGGCAGCGGCCCGACGAACTCAGGATACTGGACTACCTTCCGGTGATCTTTGGCTTGGCCTCAAACCCACGTTCATAGTCTTGCTCAGTGGTTGGCTGGCATATTTCAGTTTCTTCAAAGGACACCCTTTAGGTGCCACTCTCAGAATCCCGTTGGTCGGTGTTCCGTCATTTCTCGTTCTCTCCGTGTACGTGTTTCTGGCACCGGGCACCCTTGGCTCGACTTTGGGCCAACTCCTGCTGCCCTCCCAACCCGGCCCCAATAAATACGGTCCCAACCCAATCGAGGTGACCCCATGACCGACCAAAGCCCCAACGACCAGTTCCACGCCTCCTCGTTCCTGCAAGGGGCGAATGCCGAATATGTCGAACAGCTCTATGCCCGCTTCGCCAGTGATCCCGCATCGGTCGATGCGACCTGGGCCGCGTTCTTCCGCTCGCTGGGCGATGCGGAAAACGATGTCAGGCGCGAGGCGAAGGGTGCCACATGGGAACGGCCCGACTGGCCGCCGATGCCCGCCGACGACCTGACCGCCGCGCTGACCGGCGAATGGCCGATTGCCGCGCAGGAGATGAAGGGCGCGGGCGACAAGATCAAGGCTAAAGCCGCCGATATGGGCGTTGTCGTCAGCGACGATCAGGTCAAGCAGGCGGTCTTGGATTCCATCCGCGCCCTCATGATCATCCGTGCCTACCGAATCCGGGGCCACCTGGTGGCCGATCTCGACCCTCTGGGCATGCGCACCGAGACCCCGCATCCGGAACTTGACCCGAAATCCTACGGTTTCGCCGATGCCGACATGGACCGGCCGATTTTCATCGACAAGGTTCTGGGCCTCGAACATGCCTCGATGCGCGAGATCATCGCCATCGTGAAACGCACCTATTGCGGCACCTTCGCGCTGCAATACATGCATATCTCGAACCCGGTCGAGGCCGGCTGGCTGAAAGAGCGGATCGAAGGCTTCGGCAAGGAGATCCAGTTTACCCGCGAGGGCCGCAAGGCGATCCTCAACAAGCTGGTTGAGGCCGAAGGGTTCGAGAAGTTCCTGCATGTGAAATACATGGGCACCAAGCGCTTTGGCCTTGATGGCGGCGAGGCGCTGATCCCGGCGATGGAGCAGATCGTCAAGCGCGGCGGCAGTCTTGGTGTGCGCGACATCATCGTCGGCATGCCGCATCGCGGTCGTCTTTCTGTGCTGGCCAATGTGATGGCCAAACCCTACCGGGCGATCTTCAACGAATTTCAGGGCGGCAGCTTCAAACCCGAGGATGTCGACGGGTCAGGCGATGTGAAATACCATCTCGGTGCGTCCTCGGACCGGGAATTCGACGGCAATTCGGTGCACCTGTCGCTGACCGCCAACCCGAGCCATCTTGAGGCGGTGAACCCGGTCGTGCTGGGCAAGGCGCGCGCCAAGCAGGCGCAACTGAACGATGCCGACCGGACCCAAGTGCTGCCGATCCTATTGCATGGTGACGCGGCCTTTGCCGGACAAGGCGTTGTGGCCGAATGTTTCGGCCTTTCGGGCCTGACCGGCCACCGCACCGGCGGCACGATGCATATCGTCGTCAACAACCAGATCGGTTTCACCACCGCGCCGCATTTCAGCCGTTCGTCGCCCTACCCGACCGACATCGCTTTGATGGTCGAGGCGCCGATCTTCCACGTCAATGGCGACGATCCCGAGGCGGTTGTCCACGCCGCCAAGGTCGCCACCGAATTCCGCCAGAAGTTCCACAAGGACGTCGTCATCGACATCTTCTGCTACCGCCGCTTCGGTCACAACGAAGGCGATGAGCCGATGTTCACCAACCCGGCGATGTACAAGACGATCAAGACCCACAAGACCACGCTGCAGCTTTATACCGAACGGCTGGTCAAGGACGGCCTGATCCCGGAAGGCGAGATCGAGGATATGAAGGCCGCCTTCCAGGCCCATCTGAACGAAGAGTTCGAAACCGGCAAGAACTTCAAGCCGAACAAGGCCGACTGGCTTGATGGCCGCTGGTCGCATCTCGACCGCGAGGGTGAGGAATATACCCCCGGCAAGACCGCGATCACCAAGAAGCTGATGGGCGAGATCGGCGATGCGCTGACCCGTGTGCCCGACGGCTTCGACATCCACAAGACCGTGGCACGCCAGCTTGACGGCAAGGCCGGGATGTTCAAATCGGGCGCGGGGTTCGACTGGGCCACCGCCGAGGCACTGGCCTTCGGCTCGCTCCTGACCGAAGGTTATCCGGTTCGCCTTTCCGGGCAGGACTGCACGCGCGGCACGTTCAGCCAGCGCCATTCGGCCTTCATCGACCAGACGACCGAGGAACGCCACTATCCGCTCAATCACATCAAGGCGGGCCAGTCGCGCTATGAGGTCATCGACTCGATGCTCTCGGAATATGCGGTGCTTGGCTTCGAATACGGCTATTCGCTGGCGGAACCGAACGCGCTGGTGATGTGGGAGGCGCAGTTCGGCGACTTCGCCAATGGCGCGCAGATCATGTTCGACCAGTTCGTCTCGTCCGGCGAAAGCAAATGGCTGCGCATGTCGGGCCTCGTCTGCCTTCTGCCGCACGGGTTTGAGGGGCAAGGGCCGGAACACTCGTCGGCGCGGCTTGAACGCTTCCTCCAGCAATGCGCGCAGGACAACTGGATCGTCGCCAACTGCTCGACGCCCGCGAACTATTTCCACATCCTGCGCCGTCAGCTGCACCGGACCTTCCGCAAACCGCTGATCCTGATGACGCCGAAATCGCTTCTGCGCCACCCGATGTGCATCTCGGATGCAGGCGACTTCACCACCGGCTCGACCTTCCACCGCGTCCTCTGGGACGACGCGCAAAAGGGCCATTCGGACCTGAAGCTGAAACCGGATGACAAGATCAGGCGGGTGGTGATGTGCTCGGGCAAGGTCTATTTCGACCTTCTGGCCGAGCGCGACGCGCGCGGGCTCGACGATGTGTACCTTCTGCGGCTCGAACAGTTCTATCCCTTCCCGGCGCAATCCGTGGTCAAGGAACTGGGCCGCTTCAAGAATGCCGATGTGATCTGGTGTCAGGAAGAACCCAAGAACCAGGGCGCCTGGACCTTCGTCGAACCCAATATCGAATGGGTCCTGACCCGGATCGGCGCCAAGGTGTCGCGCCCGCGTTATGCCGGACGCGCCGCCTCCGCCTCACCCGCGACGGGGCTTTCCAGCCGCCACAAGTTCGAACAGGAGGCGCTCGTGAACGATGCCCTCACCATAGGAGACGCAAGCTGATGACCACCGAAGTCCGCGTCCCCACGCTTGGCGAAAGCGTCTCCGAGGCGACCGTGGCCACCTGGTTCAAGAAACCGGGCGATACGGTCGCCATGGACGAAATGCTGTGCGAGCTGGAAACCGACAAGGTGACGGTCGAGGTCCCCTCGCCCGCCGCCGGCACGCTGGCCGAGATTGTCGCGAACGAAGGCGATACGGTCGGCGTCAACGCGCTCTTGGCGCAGATATCCGCAACAGGCGCCGCCCCGGCGCCCGCGAAACCACAAAAAGGCGCCGAAGCCGCGCCGCAAGCCGAAGAGGGCAAGATGGCTGGGAAAAACGTTGACGTGATGGTGCCGACCCTCGGCGAAAGCGTGACCGAGGCGACTGTCTCCACCTGGTTCAAGAAGGTCGGCGACAGCGTCGCGGTCGATGAGATGCTGTGCGAGCTGGAGACCGACAAGGTCTCGGTCGAGGTTCCCTCGCCCGTCGCCGGTACGCTGGCCGAAATCGTCGCCGCCGAAGGGGCCACGGTCGATGCCAAGGCCCGCCTCGCGGTGATCGCCGAAGGGGCTGCGGGTGCTGCCCCGGCCAAGGCTGAACCCGCCGCCGCAGCCCCCGCGCCCGCCGCCAAGGGCAAGGATGTCGAAGACGCACCCTCGGCGAAAAAGGCGATGGCCGAGGCCGGACTTTCTGCCGATCAGGTCGCAGGTTCCGGCAAGGATGGCCGCATCATGAAGGACGATGTCGCCAAGGCCGCCGCGGGGGCAGCCC
>NZ_JBARVQ010000863.1:0-1672 GCF_049646345.1 Albidovulum sp.
CAATATAGGACATCCGGCCCCTGAAATACAGAAGTCCCGTCAGAAAGTGATGTCGATCGAGACCGGGAAATGGTCTGACGCGGTCAGCAGCGCCTCGCGCAGTTCCGGCACCTTGTAGATCTTCGGATCGTCAAACGGATGCCAGATCCGCCAGTTCGGCGCTTTGGCCCGCAGATCGGGTGACACCATGATATAATCGAGCAGTGCCGAGAAATAGCAGCCCTTGTCGTCAAGGTAGAATCGCGCCGTTGTCGGCATCAGCGCACCCTTCTTGCCAAAGGCCACCCGCGCATGCGGATCAAAAAGCCGCGTCTCATGCGTCTCATCCCAGCCCATGACGATCTCAACCCCCGACCGGCCAAAGAGCTTTTCATACTCATCCAGCCCCGGCCCGTCGTTGAAATCCCCCATCACCATCAGGCTGTCGCCCGCCTTCAGATGTTCCAGCACCCTTTCGCGCAGCCAGATGCTTTGTGCCAGTTGCTTGCGGCGGTTCTCGATGGCAAGCCTTTTGGCCTGCGCCTTGCTCCGTGCGCCATGCGGGGCCTTCGATTTCACATGCACTCCGATCATGCGAAACTCGACGCCGTCCGGTGTCGTCGCCGCGATCTCAAGCGGGGGCTTGGAAAACCGCACCACATCCATCTTGGCGTCGATATTCAGGTCGATCCGATAACTTGTATCGAATCGCGGCGCAGCCGTACTTTCAATCGGCTGGTCCGGCAGGCCAACTGGGTCATGGCGCACGCTCAGCGCGTCCGGATCATAAAGCAGCGCGATTTCCTGCTGGGTGTCGTTCTCATACCCGATCAGCGCCTTGCGGGTGCGCAGATCATAGCGCGCGGCAAACGCCTCCAGCATGTCGACCGATTTGTGCCGCCGGTTGTTGTCGGGCGCCTCGATGATCATCACCGCATCGGCATCCATCGCGGTGAAAACAATGCCAAGTGCGGTCAGTTGATCGGCGCGGGTGACGTTGTAGCGCGACGACCAGCCGCCATCCTCCAGAAGCTGCCCGTCCCGGTCGAAAAGATTGGTGAACCATTCGACATTCCAGGTGACAATCCGCATGGGGTCAGGCCGCCCGTCGACCGGTGATTTCCTCCCAGGCGCGGTTGACCGCGATCAGACGCTGTTCGGCGATCTTCAACGCCTCGTCCGGCAGGCCGCGGGCGCGCATCCGGTCTGGGTGGCAATCCTTGACCGCCTGACGCCAGGCCGCACGGATATCCTCCAGCGCGGCATCATGCGGCACGCGCAGGACATGATAGGGATCGGGCACCGCATCGGGTACGAACCGCGTCAGCAGCGAGCGGAAGCAGCGATCATGAACACCGAAAATGCTGGCGACCTCACGCAGGAAGGCATCCTCATGCGGATGGAATTCGCCATCCGCCATGGCGATGTGAAAGAGCCCCTCCATCAGGTCGACCAGAACCGGATCGCCAGGCCCCAGCATCGCGGCGATCTTGTTTGCGTAGAGGTCGAACCCCGCCACGTCCTGCCGGGCAAGGTTGAACACCCGGGCGGCGTTGTCCTCTTCCTCACGGGCTATGGCGAAGACCTCGCGAAAGGCCGTCACCTCATCCCGCGTCACCTGCCCATCGGCCTTGGCCATCTTTGCGCCAAGCGCGATGACCGCGATGGTAAAGCCGATCGAGCGTTCCGGCGG
>NZ_JBARVQ010000864.1:0-2309 GCF_049646345.1 Albidovulum sp.
GCCAAGATGAACGGGGATCGGATTTCATCTTGGCGGAAATACCTCCGCCGGAGGCTAGAAAGCTAATCATCCCAAGTCCTCGATCAGGCGGAAGCGTTCGCAGACAAGCTCCATGTCCTCGGACCAGCCGCCATTGCGTTCGAAGAAGGCGCGGTGGCCCGCCTGCCAGCCTGCAAGCGAGGTATCCTCGACCTCGGCCAGCGCGAATTCCTCATCGATATCGCAGAAGCGGCGGATGGCGACCTCGCGGGTTTCGATGACAAGGGCCGGGCCGCCATCCCAGTCGAGCGCGATGTCGCGGCGGCCGGGGACCGGAAGCGCCTCGCCTTCGGCATGAAAGTCCCGCAAGGCACCGCATGTCGCGGTCTTGGCACCGGTGCGGACGAGCGCCAGCAGCCGGTCGCAGAGCGCGCGGCTGTCGCCGAAGGTGAAGGTTTCCGCCCCGGGATAGCGGGCCCGTGCCGCGTTGAGCGCAAGAATGGTGTTCGGTTTCGCCGCCATCACGCACACCATGTCTGGCGGGCACCGCCACCGTAGGCCCGGGCATGGCCGTCCGCGATCATACGACGCGCGAGCGGCGCATCGTCGATATAGGCCGCGACCAGCGCGCGACCGTAGCGGTCGTTCCCGTCACGTACGATCCTGACCTCATCCGCCTGCCAGAGCACACGGCGCAGTGCCCATTTCGCCTTCAATGCCGCCGCTAGTTCCGTGCTGCATTGCGGTGAGAAGAGTTCCGGCGTGTCAAAGCCCGTGAGCCGTGCCGAGACATTTCCACTGTCGGGGCACCACATCCGCACCGTATCACCATCCACCACCTGATAGATGCGGCAGCTTTCACTCTCAGCCTTCAGCGGTCGCAGAATGGACAGGGCCCCATCGGCGATGCCGGGCAGCGCGACCAGTCCGAACGTCGCAAACCCGATGACCGCACGCAGATAGAACCGTGGATCGGCAATCCGGTTGCGGCGGCGAGCCAACCCCATATTCCATTTCGGTGGCCGCCGGTAACCCCGGCTGAATCGCACAATGTTGTTCTTGTGCCGCGCCATGGTTTACATCCGGAAAACACCGAACCGGGTCGGTTCGATGGGGGCATTGAGCGCCGCCGAGAGCGAGAGTGCCAGCACGTCGCGGCTCTTCCTCGGGTCGATGATCCCGTCATCCCAGAGCCGGGCGGAGGCGTAGAGGGGATGCGACTGCTCTTCGAACATTTCAATGGTGGGGCGCTTGAATTCGGCTTCTTCCTCGGGGCTCCATTTGCCCCCTGCCCGCTCGATCCCATCGCGCTTGACCGTGGCAAGGACGCCCGCCGCCTGTTCGCCGCCCATGACGCTGATGCGGGAATTGGGCCAGGTCCAGAGGAAACGGGGGCTATAGGCGCGCCCCGCCATGCCGTAATTGCCGGCACCGAAGGATCCGCCCACGAGCATGGTGATCTTTGGCACATTGGTCGTCGCCACCGCCGTCACCATCTTGGCGCCGTGCCGGGCGATGCCTTCGTTTTCGTATTTCCGCCCGACCATGAAGCCGGTGATGTTTTGCAGGAACACCAGCGGGATATTACGCTGGCTGCAAAGCTCAACGAAATGCGCGCCCTTCACGGCGGCGTCTGAAAAAAGGACGCCGTTATTGGCAACGATGCCGACCGGGCAGCCCATCACATGGGCGAAACCGGTCACCAGCGTTTCGCCGAAGCGCGGCTTGAATTCGTCGAAGCGCGATCCGTCGGTGATGCGGGCAATGACCTCGCGGATATCATAGGGGGTGCGCAGATCGGCGGGGACGAGGCCGAGGATTTCCTCGGGGTCGTAGGCGGGGGCTTCGGGCGTCTGCCAATCGACGCTTTGCGGTTTGCGGCGGTTCAGATGGCTGACCGCGCGCTGCGCGAGGGCCAGCGCATGGGCATCATCCTCGGCGAGATAATCGGCGACGCCGGAAAGCCGGGTATGGACGTCGCCGCCGCCGAGGTCTTCGGCTGAAACGACCTCACCCGTCGCGGCCTTCACAAGGGGCGGTCCGGCTAGAAAAATCGTGCCCTGTTCCTTCACGATGATCGAAACATCGGACATGGCGGGAACGTAAGCCCCGCCAGCGGTGCAGGACCCCATGACGACAGCGATCTGGGGGATGCCCTTCGCGCTCATCCGCGCCTGATTATAGAAGATGCGGCCGAAATGGTCGCGGTCCGGAAAGACCTCATCCTGATTGGGCAGGTTGGCGCCGCCTGAATCGACGAGGTAGATGCAGGGCAGATGGTTTTCCTCGGCAATCTCCTGCGCGCGCAGATGCTTTTTGACCGTCATCGG
>NZ_JBARVQ010000865.1:0-2935 GCF_049646345.1 Albidovulum sp.
CGCCGGCATAGCCCGGCTCTTCGATCAGGGCGCTGTCGCCGGGATCGGCGAGGGCAAGTGCGATGAGCGTGAGCGAAGCCTGGCTGCCCGGCGTGATCAGGATCTGTGCGGGCGTCACATGCATGCCCCGGTCGGCGGACAGGCGGCGCGCCAGAACCTCACGCAGAAGCGGCAGGCCAGTATAGTCGGCATAGGCAAAACCCGGCCCCTGCCTGCGGCGCGCGGCGCGACGCAGATGCAGTCCCCATTCATCGCCGGGAAAGAGCGACTCGTCTGGATGGCCGGGGGACATGAGGCCGCCGCCACTGCGCCGCTTTCCGCCTTCCGCCCAGTTCAGTCCGCGCAGGCTTGGCCCTGAATTCACCGGTGCTGCTGACGGCGGTGGTGCTGTGCTGGCCTGCGGTTCAAGGACCAGTGGCGCGGCGCCCGGGCGGATGCTGACGGCCCCCTCGGCGCGCAACAATTCATAGGCCGCATTCACCGTGTTGCGCGACAGGCCAAGCGCAGCGGCCGCGGCGCGGGAGGAGGGAAGGCTGCCCGTGGCCCGCCCGGACCGGATCGCCTCCATGAGGTCGCGGTAAAGCTGCACGGCCAGCGATCCGGTGCGGGCCGCGTCCGGTTGTGTCAGCGCGGTCAGTGCGAGTGGTTCCATGAAATGCACCAAATCTGGATCTTTCATGGAACCATACAAGGACCTAATCCTGCCGACAAGAAACGGAGGACACATGACCACGCCACCCCTCTATGCCAAGATGAGAAACCCGAACCGCAAGGTCGATGATGAGGCGGTCGCCCATGCGATCCTCGATCAGGGATTGGTTGCCCATGTCGGTTTCGTCGCCCATGAGCGGCCGATGGTGATCCCGATGGCCTATGCCCGCGATGGCGACCGGCTTTACATTCACGGCGCATCCAAAACCCGGGCGGTCGCGAAGACCGGCGGCTTGCCGATGTGCCTGACGGTGACGCTTATTGACGGGCTGGTCGCGGCGCGCTCGGGCTTTCACCATTCGGTCAACTATCGTTCTGTCGTCGTTCATGGCATGGCGCGCAAAGTGACCGACAAGGCCGAATTCGACCGGGCGCTGCAACTGATCACCGAACACCTTTTGCCCGGCCGCTATGATGAAATCCGCGCGAATACCGGGCAGGAAGAAAAGGCGACCGGTGTGCTCGCGCTTGATATCGAGGCGATGACGGTCAAGGTGCGATCTGGCCCGCCCGTCGATGATGAGGTGGATCATGGGCTTGATCTGTGGAGTGGTGTTCTGCCGATCTCGACCGCCATCGGACGCGGTGTGCCCGATGGGTTCACCGATGCGTCCAGGCCCGAGCCGCAGAGTTTCGCGGCGGCGCGGAAGAAGTTTCTGGTCTGACCGGATGGGGCGGAGTTACCGCCCCACCCCGGAATAGGCCTCAAACCCCGCCGCTTTCGCATCACGCGGCGAATAGATGTTGCGAAGGTCCGCCATGCGCGGGCTTTTCATCGTGGCGGCAAGCCGGGGCAGGTCGAGCGCGCGGAATTCATTCCATTCGGTCAGGACAACCACGACATCTGCATCGGCGGCGGCGCTATAGGCGTCCTCCTGCCAGTCGACACCGGGCAGAAGGTGTTCGCCCTCGCGCCGCCCCTGCGGGTCGACGACGCGCACCTTCGCGCCATTGCCGACAAGGGCGGGCACGATGGCCAGTGACGGCGCATCGCGCATGTCGTCGGTGTTCGGCTTGAACGTGACGCCGAGCACGGCCACCGTCTTGCCGTTCACCGATCCGTCGCAAAGGTCCATGATCTTTTCGATCATGCGGCGCTTGATCTCTTCATTGACCTTGATGACCGTCTCGACGATCTGGATCGGAGCGGCATGTTCCTGTCCGATCCGGGCGAGTGCCTGCGTATCCTTGGGAAAACACGACCCGCCATAGCCGGGCCCCGCATGCAGGAACTTGTTGCCGATCCGGTTGTCGAGGCCCATGCCCTTCGACACCTGCTTCACATCCGCGCCGACCTTTTCGCAAAGCCGGGCGATTTCGTTGATGAAGGTGATCTTGGTCGCAAGGAAGGCGTTCGCCGCGTATTTGATCATCTCGGCGGTCTCAAGATCGGTATAGAGAACCGGGAAATCGCGCAGGAACAGCGGGCGGTAAATCTCGCCCATCACCTTGCGGGCCCGGTCCGAGGTCACGCCGACAACCACCCGGTCGGGGCGCATGAAGTCGTCGATAGCCGCGCCTTCGCGCAGAAATTCCGGGTTGGAGGCGACGTCGAATTCGGCCGCGGGGGCCGCTTTCTCCACCACGGCGCGGACGGCGGCATTGGTGCCGACCGGAACGGTCGATTTGGTGACGATGACGGCATAGCCGGTGAGCGCGCGGCCGATCTCTTCTGCCGCCGCCATCACATAGGTCAGATCGGCATGGCCATCGCCGCGCCGCGTCGGCGTGCCGACGGCGATAAAGACCGCATCTGCCCCGGCAACGGCGGCTTTCAGATCGCCGGTGAAGGTCAGCCGCCCTGCGGCGACATTGCGGGCCATGAGGGTGTCGAGCCCCGGCTCATAGATCGGCACTTCGCCACGGGTCAGCATCTCGACCTTGCGCGGATCCTTGTCCACGCAGATGACGTCATGCCCGAAATCGGACAGGCAGACCCCCGAAACCAGGCCGACATAACCTGTGCCGATCATCGCAATCTTCATAAACTGACCCTCGTGAAATGTGTTGCGACGACATGGAACGAACCCCCGGTCCGTGTCAACGGCGGGCGGGGTAATCTGATGTGGCAGGGGTTCGAATTATCGGTGAATCGGAGACAGTTCCCGCATCCCATCCCGTTTTTTGCAAATGCATGAATGCAAATCACGGCGTGGCGACGATAGATGGTCGCAGCAGCAGCACCTTTTCTCGGCTGTGTACGGACCTGATCTGCGATCTTGGG
>NZ_JBARVQ010000866.1:0-5039 GCF_049646345.1 Albidovulum sp.
GCGCGGGAAGGCGATGACCGGTATGGCAGGATGGCGGGCCTTCAGAGCGGTGATGATTGTGCGCGCGGGGGCGAGAGCGTATTTGTCGAAGGCATCGCCTTTCAATGAGCCGGCCCAACTGTCGAAAAGCTTGACGACTTCTGCCCCGGCCTCGATCTGGGCGGAAAGGTATTCGATGGTGGCCGCCGTCAGCAGGTCCATCAGGGCGTCGAACGTCGCGGGGTCTTCCATCCGCAGTTTGTGGGCCGGACCCTGATCGGGCGTGCCTCGGCCCGCGATCATGTAGGTGGCAACCGTCCAGGGCGCGCCCGCGAATCCGATCAGGGTCGTTTCCTTGGGCAATTCGCCGGTCAGGATCTTCAGGGTCTCGTAGACCGGACCCAGCGTTTCATGGATGTCGGGGACTGTCTTGAGCCTTGCGAGGTCGGCCTTGCCGGTGACGGTGGACAACCGCGGGCCTTCCCCAGTGACGAACCACAGGTCGGCCCCAAGCGCCTGCGGAACGAGCAGGATGTCGGCGAAGAGAATCGCCGCGTCGAATCCGAAGCGGCGGATCGGTTGCAGCGTTACCTCGGCGGCAAGGTCGGGAGTGTAGCAGAGCGACAGGAAGTCGCCGGCTTTTTCGCGCGTGGCACGGTATTCCGGCAGGTAGCGCCCGGCCTGACGCATCATCCAGACGGGCGGTGTCGGCAGCACTTCTCCGGCCAGTGCCCGCAGGATTGTCTTGGTTTCCACCATGGTCTGCCCTTTCTGTTCGTTGCGGCTGTCGTCGGGTGCCTGCAACAGTTTGTCAACCCGGTCACTGTTGTCAGCGCGCTTCGTCACAAGTAGAGGAGGGGCATGACATTGGAACTTCCCTCGGCGGTCAAACCGCTCAAGATCGGTACGCGCGGTTCGCCGCTGGCGCTGGCGCAGGCGCATGAAGTCCGGCACCGGCTGATGGCGGCGTTCGGGTTGCCGGATGAGGCATTCGAGATCGTCGTGATCTCGACCACCGGCGATAGGGTCCAGGACCGGCCGCTGAAAGAGCTGGGCGGCAAGGGGCTGTTCACCCGCGAGATAGAGAACGATCTTCTGTACAGCGCGATAGACATCGCCGTTCATTCGATGAAGGACATGCCGGTGCAGCAGCCCAAGGGATTGATGCTGGACTGCTATCTGCCGCGCGAGGATGTGCGCGACGCTTTCGTTTCAGTCAGCGCGAACGGGCTTGCAGATCTTGCCGAAGGCGCTGTTGTCGGAACGTCCAGCCTGCGGCGGCGCGCCCAGCTTTTGCATCGCCGCCCCGATCTGCAGGTCGTGGAGTTTCGCGGCAACGTTCAGACCCGGCTGCGCAAGCTTGATGAAGGCGTCGCCGCGGCGACATTCCTGGCGATGGCCGGTCTGAGGCGGTTGAAGATGGATCAAGTGCCGTGTGTGCCCGTCGTGCCCGAGGACATGCTGCCCGCTGTGGCGCAGGGGGCCATCGGAATTGAACGGCGTATTGATGATCAGCGCGCGGCAGGTCTGCTCGAGGCGCTTCATGATCGGCCTACGGGCCAGCGGATCGCGGCTGAGCGCGCATTCCTGACGGCGCTCGATGGATCGTGTCAAACCCCGATTGCCGGTCTTGCAGAGCTTGACGGCGGCAGCCTGAGGCTGCGCGGCCAGATCCTGCGCACCGACGGGTCGGAGGCGCTGGACGACGATCAGAGCGGCGCGATCGAGGATGGCCCCGAGATGGGGCGCGTCATGGCCGAGGGTCTGCTGGCGCGGGCAGGCGAAGGGTTTTTTGACTGGCGTTAAGCCGGACGCCGCCTGTCCATCATCAAGAGCGTAAGGCCCGAGGCGGCTGCGAGCCCTGCCCCGAGCATCGCGGCAAGCCCGTAGCCCGATATCGCCGTTCCAAGCCCGAAGACGGCGGCGGCGATGACCCGGCCGGTGACGTGAAGAACCGCGATCAGTGCGCCGCCCGCGCCGGGGCGGGCTGACATCAGGTCCTGCATATAGGCGATTGGGACGGAAAGCGTTACCGCCGCTCCCATTGCAGCGGGGATCGCCAGGAACCAGACGACCGGATAGGGGGCCGCCAGCGGGAAAGCGCAGAGAAACCCTGCATGGATGAAGGCGGCAGCGGCGATAAGTGCGGATTTCGAAAGTCGCGACAGCAGCATCGGCGAGGCGAGCATGAAAGGCACTTCGAGTCCCGCGACGAGTCCGGCGAAAAGCGAGACATCCGAGGTTTCGCGTCCGCCGCCGGTCGTCATGATCAGGCCAAGAAGGACCATGTAGAGCGTGACCCCCGCCTGAACCGACGCGATTACCAGAATTCTCGCGGTGACCGGCCATGCCGTCATTTCCCGCAGGGCGGCAGAGAAGCGGATGCCGGATTTCGGATCATTCAGTTCCGCCGCACGGGCCGATGGCCAGCGGATTGCCAGAAGTGCGGTGATAACGGCAAAGCCGAGCGCAAGCACGCCATAGATCAGGATCAGCGGTGCGCCGCGATCGAAGGCCAAAGACCAGAGGGGCAGCACAATGACGAAGGGAAGGGCAAAAAGCGCGCGCAGGGCGGCCATGGTTCCATCCCGGCTGGCGGCTGTCTGTTCAGCCGTGGCGAGGCGGGCAAGGGCGAACAGTTGGCCGAAGATCGTCGCCGAGAACGGGAAGACCAACATATGCGCGACGAGATAGGCCGTCGGCGAGCGGACTAGAAAGACCAAGCCAGCGCCCGCCGCGCCGAGGGCGGCGGAGGCGATCAGGATCTTTCTGCGGTCCCCTTTCTGGTCAGTCAGGATTCCGATCCAAACGAAGCGGTGACCGAAAGGGCAGAGCCGAAGGCCATGATCGCCGAATAAGCGCCGTCGGTGAATCCGAAGACGCTGATTGCAACAAGTGACTGGTGGGGTGCAATGGACGCTGCATAAGCGCCGTAGCAGAAGACTGAGAGGGCAACGAGGCCTAATATCCTGTCGCGCGCGATCTGGCGCAACGTGTCAAGCATTCGGGATGACTTTACCCGGGTTCATGATGCCTTTGGGGTCCAACGCCTGCTTGATCTGTCGCATGACTTTCAGCGCGACCTTGTTCTTGCGCCGTTCCATCGAGGGCAGTTTCGACAAGCCAATACCGTGTTCCGCCGAGAACGATCCGCCGAGTTCCAGCGTCACATCCTCGACCATCTCGCGGATGTCATCATGGGCGTCGGGATCCTGGGAAGAAGGCCAGACCGAGAAATGCAGGTTGCCGTCACCAAGATGGCTGACAGTGATCGTGTCGGCCTGCGGATCCAGTGGTTCCAGCCGCTCCAGCACCATGTCCATGAAACTGGCAACCTTGTCGAGCGGCACGCAGACGTCGGTGTCGATGATCGGCAGGCGGCCGAGGGTGATCTCTGCCGCACTTTCGCGGATCTTCCACATCGCCAGCCGTTGGCTGCCCGATTGAGCGACGGCGGCGTCGGTTGCCAGCCCCTGTTCGATCAGGTTTGTCAGCGTTTCCTCGAGCAATCGCGTTACCGGGATCGAACCATCATCAAGCGGGTCCACATCGCGGGGCGCGGTGGCGCCGAGTTCGACGAGGATCGTAACATCATGGTCGTAACCCAGCGGCGGGGTCAGTTCCGGCAAGATCTGTCTCAGGCGCTCCATATAGGTTCTGGGCATGAACTCGAACCCTTCGACCATGCCGCCGGTGGCGGCCTGCAGCCGGTTCAGCAGCACCAATGCGTCCGGCAGGGATCGAGCCGCGACCATGGCCGTTGCATAGGCGCGGGGTTTCGGGACGAGTTTCATGACGGCCGCAGTGATCACGCCAAGCGTCCCTTCGGCACCGATGAAAAGGTCCTTCAGGTCGTAGCCGGAGTTGTCCTTGTGAAGCTCGCTCATCAGGTCCATGACCTCGCCATCGGGCAGCACGACCTCCAGCCCGAGACAGAGCGCGCGGGTGTTGCCGTAGCGCAGCACGTTTGAACCGCCGGCATTGGTCGACAGGTTGCCGCCGATCATGGCCGAGCCGCGGGCCCCGAAGAACAGCGGAAAGGCCAGACCTTTTGCATCGGCGGCGTCGTGCAGCTTTGACAGGATCACGCCAGACTCGACCAGCGCGATACGGGCTTCCGGCCGGATGTCGCGGATCCGGTTCAGACGCTCGACCGACAGCATGAGCGCGCCATCCGCATAGGTGCCCCCGACCAGCCCGGTATTGCCGGATATCGGAACAACGGGAGTCCCGGTTTCATGCGCCAGCCGCATCACGGCGGACACTTCGGACGTGTCGCCCGGCCTTACGACTGCAATCGGCTGGGCGACATATTTTCCCATCCAGTCGGTGCCGTAGCGCGTGGCGTCCTTGCCGGTCAGAACATGGGCCGCGCCGCAGATCCCTGTAAGTTGTTCGATCAACTCCATAACCAATCCCCTATTCAAGCATCACGCGAAACTTTGCGCATATCGTTCACGCAAGACATTTTTCTGGACCTTGCCCATCGTGTTACGGGGCAGTGCGTCGACCACCACCAGGCGTTTGGGCAATTTGAACTTGGCGAGCCGCTTGCCCGCTTCGGCGAGAATGACGGGAATGTCCGGGGCAGCACCTTTCTGTGCCACTAGGACGCCGACGACGCTTTCGCCGAAATCGGGATGGGGAACGCCGATCACCGCGCTTTCGAGCACGCCGGGCATTTCGTCGAGCACCAGTTCGACCTCTTTCGGGTAGATGTTATAGCCGCCCGAGATGATAAGGTCCTTGGAGCGACCCACGATCACCACATAGCCGTCCTCATCGAGCCGGGCGAGATCCCCGGTGATGAAGAAACCGTCAGGACGCAGTTCTTCCGCGGTCTTTTCCGGCATCTGCCAGTAGCCCTGAAAGACGTTTGCCCCCCGAACTTCGATGATGCCGATTTCGCCTTTCGGCAAAGTTGCGCCCGTGTCGGGGTCTGTGATCTTCAACTCGACCCCTGCAAGCGGCAGGCCGACGGTCCCGGGTTTGCGCTGCCCGTCATAGGGATTCGAGGTGTTCATATTGGTTTCGGTCATGCCGTAGCGTTCCAGAATGAT
>NZ_JBARVQ010000867.1:0-2683 GCF_049646345.1 Albidovulum sp.
CGATTGACAGGCGGCCAGCAAAGCGATCACCAGCGGAAACAGAATTCTATGTGTTGCCATGGCCTCAGAGGCGGAAATTCTTGAACAGCTCCATCATATCGTAAACGGAAGGACCAACAAGGATAACCAGCAGGGGCGGCACGGTGAACATCATCGTGCCTAGCGTCATCTTGGTCGGAAGCTTGTTTGCGGCCTCTTCTGCGCGCATGACGCGCTTGTCCCGCATCTCACCGGCATAGACGCGAAGCGCCTCCGCGATTGAGGTGCCGAAGGTCTGCGACTGGATCATAACCGTTACGAAGGAAGCAATATCGTTCACCCCGGTGCGTTCGGAAAACGCGCGCAGAACGCTGGTCTTGTCCTTACCGGCCTTGATTTCCTGCGCGACGATCTCAAATTCCTCGGCCAGAGTGGGATAGCCGGTTTTCAATTCTTTGGAGACCCGGATAATCCCCTGATCGAGCGATTGCCCCGCTTCGACACAGACCAAGAGCATGTCCAGGGCGTCCGGGAAGCCGTTTTGAATTTCTTCCTGGCGGCTTTGAACGCGGCGTTCGATCCAGTAGACCGGCAGGTAATATCCAACAGCCCCGGGCAGGAGTACCGCCAGAATTAGCTTCGTGGTCGTCACTTCGTCAGTCGTGGAGGCGATTATTGCGTAGATGACGCCAATGATCAGGAACAGGATGCCCAGAATGAACTGGATCGCATGAAACTTGCGAACCGAGTCGCGGCCCCGATAGCCCGCCCTCATCATTCTGAGACGCGAAGAACTCAGTTCCTCTTCCGTTTTCGGTTCAAGGAACGTCGCGAACTTGTCGAGTTGTGCGTTCTTTTTGCCTGAGCGGAGTGCTTTTTTATCTGGCAACCCGTTTTTGGTTCCGCCTGCGGGGCGCGCATTGCCCTGAAGCTTTGAGAACGGATCGGCCCGTTTCTTGAGCATGACAGGAAGCGTCACCGCAATCAGCAGGATGCCGAGAATGGCAACGGCATAGAGCGGTCCAAGCGGTCCGAGCTTGTCGATGAGCAGATCGTTGATGGAAGTCAGCATTTGGGACGGTCCCTTCTCAGACCTTGATGTTCACCATCATCCTCATGAACAAGACATTGATCGCGAGGAATGTGAAAACAAAGAGTGCGGCCGGAACGAACGCAGGTGTATCTTTCACCGTGTCGAAATAGTCCGGTTTCAGGATCTGGATGATTACCAGTACGCCGACCGGGAAACCCGACAGGAACATGCCGGACCATTTCGCTTCGGCGGTGATGGCGCGAACGCGGCGGAACAGCCTGAAACGGGCCCGGATCACTTTGGCAAGACCGTCGAGGATCTCGGCCAGGTTACCGCCCGATTGCTGCTGGATTGTCACCGCAACGGCAAGGAAACGAAAATCCTGCATGTCCATACGCTCGGCAAGGTCCTTGAGGGATTCCGAAACGTCGCGACCATAGGCGCTCTCATCCGAGATCATCCCGAATTCGGTCCCAAGCGGGTCCGGCACTTCCTTGGCGACAATCTGGATCGCGGATGAAAACGGATGCCCGACGCGCAGGGACCGGACCATCAGTTCGACGGCATCAGGAAGCTGTTCTTCGACCAGATCCATGCGTTTCTTGGCTTTTCTGTGGATCCAGAAAAAGACTGCACCAATTCCCATAACGATCGAAACCGCAATCTGAACCGGTGTGGAAGCCGCAGTGCCGATCTTGAGACCGACGAATGAAACCACGGTCAACAGCCCCATCATGCCGACAAGCGCCTTGGGCGAAAATGCGATATTGGCCTTCTGCGCCTTGGTCGCGAGGATTGAATAAAGCGGGATGCCTTTTGCCTTGAGGTGCTGGCTGGCTTCCTTGCGAAGCTGTTCCAGAACCTGTTCGCGCTGTCCGCCTTTTTCCAGGAGGTCAAGCCGCCTGTTGACCTTGGAGTTCAAGGAAATCGATTTGCCGAAGACCAGAAGGTACAGGCCTTCGACAAGCAGAAGCACGGCAAGAAAGATCAGGCCGTAGATGATTGGGGTCGGGCTGATGATCATCGTCGTTACTCCGCAGCGACGGGTTCATAGATGGAAGCAGGCAGGTCGTAGCCCCAGGCCCGGAAGCGATCCGAATAGGCCGAACGCACACCGGTCGCGGTGAAGCGGCCGACGATCTTGCCGTCGCCGGCCAGACCGAGGCGTTCGTAGCGGAACACCTCCTGCATAGAAATTACGTCACCTTCCATGCCGGTGATCTCGGTGATCGAGGTCATGCGGCGCGAACCGTCCTGCAGACGCGAGGCCTGCACGATAAGGTTGACGGCCGAGGCGATCTGGGACCGCACCGCCTTCAGCGGCATTTCGATCCCGGCCATGGCGACCATGTTTTCCAGACGGCTGATACCATCGCGGGCAGAGTTGGCGTGGATCGTGGTCATCGAACCGTCATGGCCGGTGTTCATGGCCTGCAACATGTCGATGACTTCCTCGCCCCGCGTTTCGCCGACGATGATGCGGTCGGGACGCATACGAAGAGCGTTCCTCAGACAGTCGCGCTGGGTCACGGCGCCCTTGCCTTCCACGTTCGCGGGGCGGCTTTCCATCCGGCCCACATGAACCTGCTGAAGCTGAAGTTCCGCCGTGTCCTCGATTGTCAGGATGCGTTCGGAATTGTCGATAAAGGACGAAAGCGCCTTGAGCGTTGT
>NZ_JBARVQ010000868.1:0-11659 GCF_049646345.1 Albidovulum sp.
GCTTGATCGCCAGCACGTTCGGGTCAGCCGCTGCCTGACTGAGAAAGCGGATAACCATGTCGAAGGTCTCGTAAGGATGGTGCAGCAGCATGTCCTTCTGACGGATCGCAGCAAACATGTCGCCGTCATGATCCTGCACACGTTCGGGCACGCGTGGGCTGAAGGCGGGCCATTGCAGGTCGCGGCGGCTGTCGAGCACCAGTTCCTTGAGGTCGGCCATGCCGACCATGCCCCTGACCTCCACCACCTCATCGGTCGTGACAGCCAGTTCCTCCATGATCAGGGCGCGCAAGGCTTCCGGCGCGCCCGCCGTCATCTTAAGTCGGATCACCTGCCCCCGGCGGCGGCGTTTCAGCGCGGTTTCGAACTCGCGCACAAGGTCCTCGGCTTCGTCCTCGACCTCGATATCGCTGTCGCGCAGCACCCGGAAGGCGCAGTGGCCGGTGTCGCGATAGCCGGGAAAGAGCGATCCGAGATGGACGAGCAGCATTTCTTCCATCGGCAGGAACCGCTTGCCACCCGGCAGGGCGATGAAACGCGGGATCTGCTGCGGGATTGGCAAGAGCGCCTGAAGGTGGCGCCTGCCTTTGTCGCGTTCCAGCTCAAGCGCAAGGCAGAAGCCGGTATTTGGGATGAACGGGAAGGGATGCGCCGGGTCGATGGCCAAAGGCGAGAGAACCGGGAACACCTTGTTGAGAAAGTAGTCAGCAAGGAAGGCTTCATCCCGCTTTGTCAGTTTCGAGCGGGTCAGAAGGACGATCCCTTCCGCGTCCAGTTCGCGCCGAAGCTTGTTCCACACGGTCTGCTGCATCGTCATCAGGCGGCGGGCATCGGCATTGATCAGGCCAAGCTGTTCGGCAGGCAACAGCCCGTCATCCGAATGCATCGAATTGCCCGCCCGCACCAGTTCGCGCAGGCCCGCTACGCGGACCGTGTAGAACTCGTCGAGGTTGGTGGCCGAGATTGAGAGGAACCGCAGCCGCTCCAAGAGCGGCACACGCGGATTGCGCGCCTCATCCAGAACCCGCCAATTGAAGGCCAGCCAGCTCAATTCCCGGTTGAAGAAACGCTTCGGGCCGGAAAAGTCGGCTTCGGGCAACGTGACCGCTTTGGGGAAGGGGGCCTTGAGGAAATCTGCCTGTGTCATGCGGGGCTTATCGTTAAGATGTGTGACGCTTTCGTGACGCATCATGCGTCGTCGTCCGGCGCGGTGTCCAGCACCTCGGACGCAAGGGCACGGGTCACCGGTCGGCCGCGTTGCAGAGCGGCGGCATCGAGCGTCGCGACCGCGTCGTGCGCGGCGGCGAAAGAACGGTCGATGCGGCGGATTAGCCAGCGGATGAGATGTGGTGTGACCTGAAGCTGACGGTCGGCGAAAAGCTTCAGGCAGACCGCGGCCAGAAGGGCATCGTCGGGGGGCAGAATCTCGGCCACCGCCGTCGCCTCCATCCGGCTTTTCAGATCCGGCAGGGTCAGGCCCCAATGCGTCGCCCCCCGCCGCGCTGTCAGCAGAAGCGGGGCTTGCGCGGCCAGAAGGTGATTGTGAAGGTGAAAGAGCGCGGTTTCCGCCGCCCGGTCCCCCGCGATCCGGTCGGCGTCCTCGACCACCATCGGGCCGGGATCGGGCAGGGGCAGGGCCGTCAGGTCGGCGGCCGTGACCACCTGCGCACCGACATCGCCGGCCCAGACCTGCGTCAGATGGCTTTTGCCAGCACCGTCAGGCCCCAGGAGCAGCATCTTGCCCAGCGGCCAGTCGCCCGCGTCAAGTGCGGCCAAAGCCAGCTCATTCGCAGGCGAGACAAAGAAGTCCTCGCGCCCCAGTGCGGGGCGCACCGGCAGGTCGAAAGCAAGCTGACGGGGCATCTCAGTCCTCGTCCCGTCCCGCCAGGCCTGTGTAAAGGCGACTTCCCAGATACTGGCCAACGCCGAACCGCGCCAGCACCCCGATGGCAGCGGCGACCGGGACCGCGACCAGCATGCCGACAAAACCAAAGACCGTGCCGAATGCGGACAGGGCAAAGAGCAGCCAGACCGGATGCAGCCCCACCGATTTGCCGACAAAGCGCGGGGTGATGACATTGCCCTCAAGGAACTGCCCGGCAGCAAAGATCGCGGCGATGATACCGATACTCAGCCAGTCGCCCCAGAACTGAAAAAGTGCCAGCCCGATCGCCAGAGCCCCGCCGATCAGTGCACCAACATAGGGAATAAAGGTGATCAGCCCGGCAATGGCACCAACGATCAGCCCGAAATCGAGGCCCGCGATCATCAGCGCGACCGAATAGAAGGTGCCAAGTGCGATACAGACCGAAACCTGTCCGCGCACGAAGCCTGCCAGCACCTTGTCGATGTCGCGGGCGATGGCGCGCACTGTTTCGCGATGATCGCGCGGCAGCCAGCTGTCAATCTTGGCGACCATATTGTCCCAGTCGAGAAGCAGGTAGAAGGCGACGACAGGCACGACGACGATGAAGACGATGGCGTTGATGACCGAAAGGGCCGAGGTCAGCAATCCCTGCGCAAGCTCCCCCCCACGGGCCTGAATGGTCTTGCCGATGCCGTTCAGTGCATCGCGTACCACGCTTTGTTCATCCATCAGAGAGGGGAATTTCGCGGTCAGAAAGCCCTGCAATTCGCCGAAGATGGTGGGGGCGGCATTCACCAGTCCGACAAGCTGGCGCACCAGCATCGGCACGATGAGCAGCGACAGAAGAACAAAGGTCAAAAGGGCGATCACCGATATGACCGAGGTCGCCGCCGTGCGGCTGAGGCCCGCCCGTTCCAGCCGGTCGGCGACCGGATCAAGGAAATAGGCGATGGCGCCGCCGACAAGGAACGGCAGAATCACATTGCCGAGGCCCCAGAGAGCCGCGAAAAAGACACCCGTCGCGATGCCCCAATAGGTTGCTTGCTGCCGGATCGGCAATGCCATGATCGTCTCCTGTCTCGCGTCAGTCATGGCGCAAGCGCGTCCGGTTCGCAAGCGGCGAGACCGGGGCGTCACGTCACAGGGCGGCCAACGTGCTTTTGCTTGCGTGCCAACGGATCGGCGCTATCCTGCGGTGCAACAAGGGATTGCCGCAGTGCAGAAACATAGTGATTTTGTCCAGTTCACCGAGGTCACGCCATCCGCGGCGATTGACCCGGCGCGCCATGGCTGGCGGGCGAAATGCCTGCAGCGGCTGATCCGGCTGGATTTGCCGGTGCCCAAGACCGTGGCCTTGCCGTGTGACACAGTGCGCGCGATCGCAGCGGGGCAGTTGCCGGATGTCGATCGCATCGCCTCACTTTTCGGTGGGTGCCTCGTTTCGATCCGGCCGTCCCCCGGCGAACCGGAATGGGGTGGACCGAACACCGTGCTGAATGTCGGCATGAATGCCGGGAAACATGCCGAATATGCCCGTGACCATGGTCTGGCTTTCGCAGACGCCACCTATCTTGGTTTCGTACAATCCTACGCGATCCATGTCGCCCGGCTCGACCCCGACATGTTCGTGGCCGAACCGTCGCCCGAGGCGCTGGCGGCAGCGCTTGCCGCCTATGAAGCCGAGATGGACGAAGAGTTTCCGCAATCCCCCGCACGTCAGCTGACCGAGGTCATGCGATCGATGGCGCGGGCCTGGGAAGGCACGACCGCCCGGCTTCTGCGCGAGGTGAAAGGCGCGCCGCCAGACGCGGCCCTTGGCCTTGTCGTGCAGGAAATGGCGCAATCCTTCGGACCGGCCCTGGCCGGGGCCGGATCCATCCAGCTTGTCGAAGGCGTGACCGGGGCACCGCAGGTCACCGGCCGCTTCCGGGGCCATAACCCGGCCAATCGTAAGGCGGAAGAGACGCTTTTCCTGGTCAGGGACAAGCGCGGCCGTTCGCTGGAGGAAGCCGCGCCAAAGGTCTTTGCCGAATTGCAGGATTACTGCCGCGCCTGCCGGACCAGACTGCGCGAAGAGATGCTGATCGAATTCGCGCTGGAAAACGGCGCGCTGAGGGTCATCGACGCGGTCAAGGTGCAGCGGTCCTCGCGCGCGGCGGTGCGGATCGCGGTGACATTGGCCAAGGATGAGGTCATCAGCCGGGATGAGGCGATTCTCAGGGTTCAGCCGCAGGCCTTGTCCGAGTTGCTGCACTATCAGGTCGATCCGCGCGCGCCGCGCGACCGGGTGACACGCGGCATCGCCGCCAGCCCCGGGGCTGCGTCAGGCAAACTGGTCTTTTCAGCGGCGGATGCGCAGGCTTCGGCCGCGCGGGACGAACGCTGCATCATGGTGCGGCGCGAAACCGCGCCCGAGGATATCCGCGGCATGCATGCTGCCGTTGCCGTCCTGACCGAACGCGGTGGCATCACGAGCCATGCCGCGGTGATCGCGCGCGGATTGGGCCTGCCTTGCATCGTCGGCGCCTCGGATCTGTCGATCGATCTGCGGGAAAAGGTGGTGAAGACCCGGGATGGCCGGACCTTCCGCGAAGGCGATGTCATCACCGTTGACGGCACATCGGGAGAAGTGCTGGCGGGGCAGGCCGAGATGCTGGAACCTGCGCTTGACGAATGGTTCACGACGTTGCTGCACTGGGCCGACAATGTCCGCGATATCGGCGTGCGGGCGAATGCGGATACGCCCGACGACGCCCGCACCGCACGTATGTTCGAGGCCGAGGGCATTGGCCTTTGCCGGACCGAACACATGTTCTTTGACGAAGACCGCCTGACCGTGATGCGCGAAATGATCTTCGCCGATACGGTCAAGGACCGGAAAGTGGCGCTCGACCGGCTCTTGCCGATGCAGCGCGCCGATTTTATCGCGCTATTTGACATCATGGCGGGGCTTCCTGTCTGTATCCGCCTTTTCGATCCGCCATTGCACGAATTCCTGCCACAGGACCGGGAAGGCATGCGCGAACTGGCCGAGGCGCTGGACCGGCCGCTTTCCGAAGTGACCCGCAGGGTGGAGGCATTGTCGGAATTCAACCCGATGCTGGGGCTGCGTGGTGTCCGGGTCGGCGTGACCGTGCCCGAGATTTATGAGATGCAGGCCCGCGCCATCTTTGAAGCGACGGTCGAGGCGTCCAAGCGTGGTGCAGCCGTGGTTCCCGAGATCATGATCCCGCTGGTTTCGGCCAAGCGCGAGGTCGAGCTGGTCAAGACCCGCGTCGATGCCGTGGCAGCGGCGGTCAGAACAGCGACCGGTGCGGAGTTCACCTATCGGCTCGGCGTCATGGTCGAAACCCCGCGTGCGGCCCTGCGCGCGGGAGAGATTGCCCAGCACGCGGCCTTCCTGTCGTTCGGGACAAACGACCTCACCCAGATGACCTATGGTCTGTCGCGTGATGATGCCGGTCGCTTTATGGGCGACTACGTGCAGCAAGGTGTCTACCCTGAGGATCCGTTTCACGTTCTGGACGAGGACGGGGTCGGCGAACTCTTGCTTATCGGATCGGCGCGCGGGCGCGAAATGCGACGCGATGTGACGCTTTCGGTCTGCGGAGAGCATGGCGGGAACCCTCCATCTATAGCATTTTGTCGCAGGTCCGGCTTCGATTACGTCTCTTGCTCGCCCTTCCGGGTGCCTGTCGCGCGCCTCGCGGCGGCGCAGTTTGCCCTGCTTGATCCGCGCGACAAGAAATAATATCTCGCCATATCAACATGATGTCGGAGAGCCATCGAAGATGGCCCCGGATTTTCGCGGTTTCCGGATCTGAAACGATCACCGGTCCCAGCAGGGGCATTGTTGCATAAATGCCGCAAGGGTGGACGCGGTGGCCCGTTTCGGCTATGTCGCCCTCGTCAAAGCCTTGGGGGGCTGCGGCTCGACGAAGTAATTCGGGAAAGAACAATGTCAGTGCTGAAGTGCTGGACCGGGAGCGCGGTGCTGCTCCTCGCCCTCGCCGGAGGCTTGCATGCCGAAATGACGGTGAGCCAGTCCAATGATCCGACCGCCGCTTTGGGGATGAACCTCACGGCGCTTCTTGGCCAGGAAAAGGCCGCGCTGGGCGCGGTCAGCGCGTCCCGGCTGAGCAAGATCGTGACGCCGCCGACCGCGAAGCCGTCCGAGGCCAAATCGACCGGTGATATCGCCTATGATTCCGCCTGGCTGTCGAACCTGCCGTCTGCCAAGGGCGGACCGGAATTCGAATGCCTTGCCACAGCGCTTTACTTTGAGGCGCGCGGCGAAGGGATCAAGGGACAGGCCGCCGTGGCCGAGGTCATCCTCAACCGCGTCGAAAGCCCGACGTTCCCGAAGACGATCTGCGGCGTGGTCAATCAGGGCAATTCGCGTGGCTGTCAGTTCTCGTTCACCTGCGATGGCCGGCCTGAAAATATCGGCGACCGGGGGGCCTGGACCGTGGCGGGCAAGATCGCCCGCGCGATGATCGATGGCGCACCGCGCCGCTTGACCGACGGGGCGACCTATTTCCACACGCCAGCCGTGCGGCCGTCCTGGGCGAAGCGGTTCGAGAAGACGACGAAGATCGGCCGCCACATCTTCTACCGGGCGCCGTTGCAGACTGCGATGAACTGACGCTGCAAGGCGGCCCAGTGCCGCCTTCGGCCTTTCGGTGTCCGCGCGCGGCGCTATGATCGCCCGCGACGCAGCCCCGGAGCCCTTCATGTCCGACGAGATTTCCCAGGCCTTTGCCCATCCCGAAGATCGGGCGAAAGCCATGGGCGGGGCGAACCCGCCGGACCGTCTTTCGCTCCGCGATTACATCACCAGCGCCGATATCGGCGCCTTTCAGGTCGAGCGCGGGCAGGAGCAGCGCCTGCGCTTCAATGTCGTTGTCGAACTGGCCCCGCAGGGCGCGGCGGGCGATGATGTCGACCTCATCCTCTCCTATGACCGGCTGACCGAGGCGATTGACGCCGAACTGGCGGCCGAGCGGCTGAACCTCTTGGAAACCCTGTCGGAAAACATCGCCGCCCGCATTCTGGCCGAACCGCAGGCGGAACGCGTCTTCCTCCGGATCGAAAAGCTCGACCGGGGCCCTTATGCGCTGGGCGTCGAGATCGTTCGCGGCCGGGCAGACATCGCCCCCGCCGCGCTGGTGGATATACCTCAGCCGCTGATGATCTACCTCGACAATGCGACCATTGCCGCGGCGGACCTGCCGCTGAGGCTCGACCGGATTGCCGAACCGGGTGTGCCGGTCGTGCTGACGGTCGGAGTGCTGGACATCGCACGGCCCGCGACGGCTGACCGCAAAGCTCAGCGCCGGATCAACCTTTTGTCGATGGAGCAGAATGCCTGGGTGCTTGCCGCGCGCGATCCCCGTCTTTCTGTGGTTGCGACGCGGACCGAACTCGACTGGGCGATACGGCAGGGCCTCATGGTCATCTGGGCCCCGTCGAAGCTGGTCCTCGATACGCCCGGCGCAAGCGAGACCGCCTGTGTCGGTCTGGACCTTGCGGGCTGGCTTGCCGGTGAACTCTCGGCTCGGAAGCTGATCGTTCACGGCAATGTTGCAGGCCCGGCGGCATGTCGCGTGCCGGTCGAACTTGCCTGACCCTCGGCGCTTGCCATCGGCACGCGGCCCGGCCTAAACCGCTGAGCATGATCTATTACCGTCCTATCGCCCAGACCGATACCGCCCGGCCACCGCTCGCCCCGTGGCTTGCAGGGGGCTGGTGCTGGTTCGACCGGCTGGAGCGGCTGGAGCGCGGCAAGGCCGCAAAGGTCGTCACCGTGGACGAGGTTCCCGAAAGCGTCCTGCAGCGCCTGTGTGCCCCGCGTCCCGACATTGCCGGACTGGCGATGGACCACCCGCGCCTGATGGGCATTCTTAACGTGACGCCCGACAGTTTTTCGGATGGCGGGCGGTTCCATGCGGCCGATGCGGCCCTGACCCATGCGCGGGGCATGGCGGCAGCCGGGGCCGATATCCTCGATATCGGCGGCGAAAGCACGCGGCCCGGCGCGGACGAGGTCAGTCTTGCCGATGAAATCAGCCGCACCGAACCGGTGATCCGGGCGCTCTGCGAAGCCGGGCTGACCACACCGATTTCCATCGACACCCGCAAGGCCGAGGTGGCGAAAGCCGCCCTTCAGGCCGGTGCCAGAATCGTCAACGATGTCGCTGCCCTCAGTTTTGATCCGGAACTGGCCGATGTGGTGGCAAAGGCGGACGCGCCGCTTTGCCTCATGCATGCACAGGGCGATCCGGCGACGATGCAGGACGATCCGCGCTATGACGATGTGCTTTTGGACGTTTACGACTATCTTGAGGGCCGCATCGCTGTGGCCGAGGCGGCAGGCATCGCCCGCGAGAGGATCATCGTCGATCCCGGCATCGGTTTCGGCAAGACGGACGGGCATAACCTCGCCCTGATCCGGGGGCTCTCGCTCTTCCACGGGCTTGGCTGCGCGATCCTTTTGGGGGCCTCGCGCAAGCGTTTCATCGGCACGATCGGGCGGGCGGATGCGGCAGACGACCGTATCCCCGGTACACTGGCCGTCACGCTGGCGGGGATTGCACAGGGCGTGCAGTTGCACCGCGTTCATGATATGGCAGAGGCAAAACAGGCGCTGAGGCTCTGGCAGGCCGTGACGCTGGGAGAAACGACATGAGCAGGAAGCTTTTCGGCACAGACGGCGTGCGGGGAACCGCGAATACCTACCCGATGACAGCGGAAATGGCGCTGAAACTGGGGGCGGCGGCGGGACGATTCTTCCGCACCGATGGGCGCAATGGCCACCGCGTGGTGATCGGCAAGGATACGCGGCTGTCGGGCTATATGCTGGAAAACGCGCTGACGGCGGGGCTGACCTCCACCGGCATGAACGTGCTGCTGCTGGGTCCCGTGCCGACACCTGCCGTGGGTTACCTCACCCGCTCGATGCGCGCGGACCTTGGCATCATGATCTCGGCCAGCCACAACCACGCCCATGACAACGGCATCAAGTTCTTTGGCCCCGAAGGGTTCAAACTGTCGGATGAGGCCGAGGCTGAGATCGAAAGCATCCTTGGCGGTGACATCGCTCTGGCCCAACCCGCCAATATCGGTCGGGCAAAGAGGATTGACGACGGGCTTGGCCGTTATGTCGAATATGCCAAGACGACCTTCCCCGCGCGCGGCGCGCTTTCAGGGCTGAAGGTGGTCGTCGATTGCGCCAATGGGGCCGCCTACAAGGCAGCACCACAGGTGCTGTGGGAGCTGGGCGCAGATGTGATCCCCGTGGGCGTCGCGCCCAATGGTTTCAACATCAACGACAAATGCGGCTCGACCCACACCCAGACGGCGGCCGAGGCGGTGGTGGCCCATGGCGCCGATCTTGGCATCAGCCTTGATGGCGATGCCGACCGGGTGATGATCCTTGATGAACACGGGCATGTGGCCGATGGCGACCAGATCATGGCGCTTTTCGCCGCCCGCTGGGCCGAGGCCGAGCGGCTGAAGGGCGGGGCGCTGGTGGCGACGGTCATGTCCAATCTGGGGCTTGAACGCTTCCTGACGGGGCGCGGCCTCAGGCTGGAACGCACCGCTGTCGGCGACCGCTATGTGGTTGAGCGGATGCGGGAAGGCGGCTTCAACCTTGGTGGTGAACAATCGGGTCATATCGTGATGACCGATTACGCCACCACGGGCGACGGTCTGATCGCAGGTTTGCAATTCCTTGCCGCCATAGCCGAGACAGGGCAGCGCGCCTCGGAACTTGTCCGTCAGTTTGAAACCGTGCCGCAACTTCTCAAGAACGTCCGCTATGGGGCTGGAAAAGAACCGCTTTCCGCGCCATCAGTGCAGAATGCGATCACCGGTGCCGAGGCGCGGCTGAGCGGCACCGGCCGTCTTCTGATCCGCAAATCCGGCACGGAACCGCTGATCCGGGTCATGGCCGAATGCGAGGATGAGGGGCTCTTGTCCGAGGTCGTGGATGGCATTGTCGAGGCCGTCGAAAACGCCGCGTGAGCCTGTAACCGCCCAACCGGCCGCGCACTTCGTTTCCACTGGCATTGCAGGTCATTCTCTGCAACTTGTCGCCCGCGTATCTAAAGCAGGGAAGCAGGCATGACAGATTGGGTGACGACGGCGATCAGCAGGATTGAGGCGGACAACCACCGGTCGGCGGATACCCACCTCTTCAAGCTCGACCTTCCGGGGCTGAAAGGCGTCGATCTTTACCTCAAGGATGAAAGCACCCATCCGACGGGCAGCCTCAAGCACCGGCTGGCGCGCTCGCTCTTTCTCTACGCGCTCTGCAACGGCAAGCTGAAGGAAGGGACACCGGTGATCGAGGCCTCATCCGGCAGCACGGCGGTGTCCGAGGCCTATTTTGCCCAGATGATCGGCCTGCCCTTCATCGCCGTCATGCCGCGCCGCACCGCGCGCACCAAGATCCGCCAGATCGAACTTTACGGTGGCCAGTGCCATTTCGTGGAAAGCGCGCCCGAGATGCATGACGCGGCCGTCCGGCTGGCCGCAGAGATGGGCGGCCATTTCATGGACCAGTTCTGCTACGCCGAACGCGCAACAGACTGGCGCGGCAACAACAATATCGCCGAGAGCATCTTCCGCCAGATGGAGCGGGAGGTCCATCCGGTGCCGAAGACCGTGGTGATGAGTGCCGGAACCGGCGGCACCTCAGCCACGCTCGGCCGCTATATCCTCTATCGCGGATATGAGACCGAACTCGTGGTCGTCGACCCGGAAAACTCGGTCTTCTATGACAGCTACATGACCGGCGACCGCGATCTGCGGGCGAATTGTTCCAGCCGGATCGAAGGGATTGGCCGGCCGAAGGTGGAATTGTCGTTCCAACCCGATGTCATCGACCGGATGATCCGGGTGCCAGATGCGGCCAGCGTGGCGACGATCCTCTGGCTCGACCGGCTGACAGGGCGCCGGGCAGGGCCGTCGACGGGCACCAACCTCTGGGGCGCGCTGGAGGTTGCGGCCGGGATGATGGAACGCGGGGAAAAGGGGTCGATCGTGACGCTGATGTGCGACAGCGGCCAGCGTTATCTCGACAGCTATTACGACGCCGACTGGGTCGCGGCGCAGATCGGTGACACTGCCCCCTGGACCGAACGGCTGACCGCGTGGTGCTGACACCGCGCCCCCATAGTTCCACGTTCCGGCCACGTTTCCTTCACCCGGCCATGCCATCATCCCCGTGCAGCGGCCCGAAACGGCCGTGCCAAGGAAGGAGATGGGTAAGATGATCGAGCTGCTGATATCCGCCTGCCTTATCGGAGGCGAGGATTGCCGCGACGTGTCGATGCTTTACGATCCGCAGGACGTATCCCTGATGACCTGCATGGTGATGGGCCAGACCGAGGCCGCGCGCTGGCAGATGGAACACCCCAATTACCGCATCGCCCGCTACCGCTGCGGCTTTGCGGGGCAGGGCAAGGACGTTTGAGGCCGCCGCATCGTGATTGGCAGTCTGATTACTGCCATTCCTGACTTTGAAGTCCGGGACTGCTAACGAGCACCGCTCAGCCGGGAAACCAACACTTTGAACTGACCCGGTAGCCAACAATCACTATCTGGCCATTCGGATGGTTTTGCTACGAGGTCAACGGCTTCCGGCTTTCGTACGGTTTCGCCAAGGAAGCGGACCGACCAGCGCTGAGAGGCCGGATAGACAACGACATTCATGCTGCGGGCAACCCGTAGGGTAGATCGCCTTGGCCGATCACCCTCGGTGTTGGTCGTGCTGTCGTCCCATAT
>NZ_JBARVQ010000869.1:0-8371 GCF_049646345.1 Albidovulum sp.
GTCGGGCGCTGCCCGGCTCCCAATATTGGCTCAGGGCTTCGCGCATCCCACTCTGGACCGGCTTGCAAACTTCGGGCCGAAATGCGGCACGCATTGCCCGCCGCCGCCCTTGACTTTCACCCGTCGCTGAAGGATAAGCCCGCATCCCGGCGGGTCTCTCGGCCCGACCGGGATTCTATATTTGGTAATGTCGTCCCGAAAAGGGGCACGCAGCCCGAGGCGGGGATCTCCCCGAAAAACACCGGATCATCCGGGGCCACAGGGCGCGGCAGAAATGAAGGAAAGACCCCTGTTCGCGGTCCTAAAGACCGGTGGCAAGCAATACAAGGTTCAGGCGGGCGACGTGCTCCGCGTGGAACTGATCGCAGCCGCCGCTGGTGACAAAGTCCAGTTCAACGAAATCCTGATGCTCGGCGGCGACAAGCCGAAGCTGGGTGAGCCGCTCGTCAAGGGCGCTGCTGTCCAGGCCGAGGTCATCGACGACATCAAGGCCGACAAGGTTATCACCTTCGTCAAGCGCCGTCGTAAGCATTCGTCCAAGCGCACCCGCGGCCACCGTCAGAAACTGACGCTCGTCCGCGTTACCGACATCCTCGCGAGCGGTGCGGAGAAGTCGGGCGTTAAGGAAGCCATCGGCACCCATGCCGCCCGCGTCGCCGCGCATAACAATGCGGCCCCGGCGGAAAAGGCCGAGAAGGCTGAAAAGAAAGTTGCCCCGGCGAAAAAGGCTGCGCCCAAGAAGGCCGAAGCCAAAGCCGCCCCGGCAAAGAAAGCTGCGCCCAAAAAGGCCGCGGCCAAAGCGAAGGAGTAACACCCCATGGCACATAAAAAGGCAGGCGGTTCCTCCCGCAACGGTCGCGACTCGGCCGGTCGCCGTCTCGGCGTGAAACTCTATGGCGGTCAGGCGGCTCAGCCCGGCGCCATCATCGTTCGTCAGCGCGGCACCACCTGGTGGCCGGGCGAAGGCGTCGGCATGGGTCGTGACCATACGATCTTTGCGACCGCCGAAGGCCGCGTGGCCTTCAAGAAAGGTCTCAAGGGCCGCACCTTTATTTCGGTCCTCCCGGTCGCGGAGGCAGCCGAGTAAGCCGAACCTTTACAATCCGATTGTTGATGGGGACCGGCTGAAAGGCCGGTCCCTTTCCTTTTCGGGCAGGTGTTCGCCGGTCAGGGGTTTCGGTGAGGCAATGTTGAGCATGATCCCGGCGCGCGCTTGATCCGGCCATGCTCACGCCCCATTTGGGGGATATCGGGCAGCGTGGCGCCCAAAGCGGCCGGGAGGGTCGCGCGCCACATTGCGAGTGTCGGACGGGACAGGACCGGTAGGGCGGTCGTGATCTTCGTCATTCGTTGAGGAGGAGGAAGAGTTCATGATGCAGGAACCGATCGTCGTCCAGCCCGCGCTGGCGGCAGAACGTTTTGTGCTGCGCCCGCTGCGGCGCTCCGATGCCGGGCTGATCGCGATGTACAGCTCCGACAAACGTATCGCCGAGGGCACGCGTACCATTCCCCATCCGCTGCCCCCCGGTGCCACCGAGGCGTTCATCGCCCGGTCGCTGGCCGAGGGGCGGGCGCAGGATGTCTGGGTCATGGACGGGTCCGAGCAGGGCCATGCCGAGGTTCTGGGCCTCGTCAGCCTGACCTGGATGGAGCGCGCGCAGAGCGAGATCAAATACTGGGTCGCGCCCGCCTTCTGGAATACCGGCTACGCCTCCGAGGCGGTCAGCGCCATCGTCGCGGCCAATCCGCATCAGGCCCGCACGCTCTTTGCCGAAGTCTTTCAGGACAATCCCGGTTCCGCCCGCGTTCTGACCAATTCCGGCTTTGAATATCTCGGCGATGCCGAGGCCTTCTCGGTCGCCCGCGGCGCCACCGCGCCGACCTGGACCTACCTGCGCAAGATGGCCTGACAAAGATGCCCATCCGCGCTGTGATCAAAACGGCGCGGCTCACCCTGCGCCCACCGATGCCCGACGACGCGTCGGCCTTCGCCGCCGCGCTCGCCGACTGGGAAGTTGCGCGCTGGCTGTCGGCGCCGCCGTGGCCCTATGGCCTCGACGACGCACGGGACTTTCTGACTGGGGTGGCAACGGCCAATCATTGGGTGATCGAATGCCAAGGCGAGGTCGCCGGGCTGATCGGCATCAAGCCCGATCTCGGTTATTGGCTGAACCGCCATGCCTGGGGCAAGGGCTTTGCCAGCGAGGCGGCCTGCGCCGTACTGGCTGCGCATTTCGCCGATCCCGCGGCAGATATCGTCCGCTCCGGTCATTTCGACGGCAATACCCGCTCGCGCCATGTACTTGGCAAACGCGGCTTCCGGCCCGACGGGTTCCGGATCACCCGTTGCCGTGCCACCGGTGACACATCGGTACTGCTCCACAGTATGGCTTTGACCCGCGCTGAATGGCTCGCGGCCAATCCTCTGTTGATCGAAACCGAAAGGCTGGTGCTGCGTCCCCTCGATCCCGAAAAAGACGCGGGCCCGCTTGCCCGGATCGGCGGCGATGAAAGCGTGGCACCGATGCTGATGTCGGTGCCGCGCCCGTGGCCGGAGGCAGACGCGCGTGACTGGATCCTCCGCGCCCCATGGCGCGGATATCCCGGCTTCCGACTTGGTATCTTTCTCAAGGGCGGCCCCCTCATCGGCGCGACCGGCCTCGGACCCAGCGCACCGATGACCACGATGTATTTCATCGACCCTGCCCATTGGGACCAGGGCTACGCCACCGAGGCGATGCAGGGTTTCCTCGACTGGACAACCCGCCACTTCGCGCCGGAGGCAATAGAGGCCGACCATTTCACCGACAATCCCGCCTCAGCCCGGGTGCTCAGCAAACTCGGTTTCACCGAAACCGGCACCGGCCTGGGCACCTCCGCCGCCCGGCCGGGCCCGGCGCCTGTCCGCATCTGGCGCCGGACCTTCTGATCTTCCACTTGGGGCAAATATCCCGGGAGGGTCCGGGAGGGCAGCGCCCTCCCGGCGGGTCGGCCGAGGCGAAGCCGAGACCGAAACCTTACCCAACCACGCCCCTGCCATACGGTTTGCCGACGCTTCGCCGACATAACGCCGACCGGGCTGCCCTTGCGAAAAGTGCCGCCACAAGCTATCGCCACTGGGCCCCAAGGAAAGCCTGTCCCATGAAGTTTCTCGACCTCGCCAAAGTCTATATCCGTTCCGGCGGCGGCGGCGCGGGCTGCGTCTCGTTCCGGCGCGAGAAGTTCATCGAATTCGGCGGTCCCGATGGCGGCGATGGCGGCAATGGCGGCTCGGTTTGGGCCGAGGCGGTCGAGGGGCTGAACACGCTGATCGACTTCCGCTATCAGCAGCATTTCTTCGCCAAGTCCGGCCAGCCCGGCATGGGCTCGCAGCGGACCGGCAAGACCGGTGACGATATCGTCCTGAAAGTGCCAGTGGGCACCGAGATCATCGACGAGGATGAGGAAACCATCATCACCGACCTGACCGAGGTCGGGCAACGTGTGTTGCTCGCACAGGGCGGCAATGGCGGCTGGGGCAATCTGCGCTTCAAATCCTCGACCAACCGCGCGCCTTCCCGCGCCAATCCCGGGCAGGAGGGCGTCGAACGCACGATCTGGCTGCGCCTCAAACTCATTGCCGATGCCGGGCTGCTGGGGCTGCCGAATGCCGGGAAATCCACCTTCCTTGCGGCGGTTTCCAACGCCAAGCCCAAGATCGCGGATTACCCCTTCACCACTTTGGTGCCCAATCTCGGCGTCGTCGGTGTCGACGGCAAGGAATTCGTCATGGCCGATATTCCGGGCCTGATCGAAGGCGCGTCCGAAGGGCGGGGGCTGGGGGACATGTTCCTTGGCCATGTCGAACGCTGCTCTGTCCTGCTGCATCTTGTTGATGGAACATCCTCAACGATTGCAAAGGATTACAAGACGATCCTGACGGAACTCGAAGCCTATTCACCCGATCTTGCCGCCAAGCCCCGGATCACCGCGCTCAACAAGATCGACGCGCTGGATGCCAGGACATTGGCAAACCGCAAGCGCAGTCTGGAAAAGGCGGCGGATGGGCCGGTTTACCTGATGTCGGGTGTCTCCGGCGAAGGTGTGCAGGACGTGCTGCGCGCCCTCTGGAAGATCATCACCACCGCCCGTAAAGCGGCGCTGCCCGAGGACGATCAGCCGTGGCAGCCCTGAAACCCGATATTGCGGCGGCACGGCGGCTGGTGGTCAAGATCGGCTCGGCCCTTTTGGTCGATCCGAAGGGCGGTTTGCGCCGCGACTGGCTTGCGGCCCTCGCCGAAGATGTGGCCGCGGCCAAGGCCCGCGGCGCCGATGTGATCCTCGTCTCCTCGGGCTCCATTGCGCTTGGACGCGGGGTGCTTGGCCTGCCTAAGGGCGCACTCAGCCTTGATCAGAGCCAGGCGGCGGCCTCTGTCGGTCAGATCCGCCTTGCGCGGGCCTATGAGGAAGTGCTGGCGCCTCACGGCCTGACCGCCGGTCAGGTTCTGGTGACGCTGGAAGATACCGAAGACCGGCGGCGTTACCTCAATTCCCGCGCGACGATGGAAACGCTGCTGGGCCTCGGCGTTGTGCCCATCGTGAATGAGAACGACACGGTGGCGACGGATGAGATCCGCTTTGGCGACAACGACCGTCTGGCGGCGCAGATCGCGGTGACGATCGGGGCGGATCAACTTGTGTTGTTGTCGGATGTCGATGGCTTCTATTCCGACAATCCCAAGGTAAACTCCGCCGCGCAGCGCTTTGAAATTGTTGAAAAGATCACGCCAGAGATTGAGGCGATGGCGGGTGACCCCGTCTCGGGCCTCTCCAAGGGTGGCATGAAAACCAAGCTGCTGGCGGCCAAGACCGCCGTTGCGGGCGGCTGCGCCATGGCGATCACCGAAGGGTCGGTTCAGCAGCCGCTGACCGCACTGGCCGATGGCGCCAACTGTACATGGTTCCTGCCCGAAGGCACGCCGCAACTGGCCCGCAAGCGCTGGATCGCAGCGATGAAGCCACGCGGTGAGTTGCATCTGGATGCCGGGGCGGTCACGGCCCTCAATTCGGGGAAGTCGCTGTTGCCTGCGGGGGTGACGCATGTGACGGGTGAATTCGGCCGGGGCGATCCGGTGGCCGTTCTCGGCCCCGATGGCGCGGCTCTGGCCAAGGGGCTCGTGCGTTATTCCGCAGGTGAGGCGCAGGCGATTGCCGGGCGGCGGTCGGGTGACATTGAGGCCATTCTCGGCTATGCCGGACGCGGGCCGATGCTGCATCGCGACGATATGGCGTTCTGAGGGATGGCCCTTGCGGGCCATGCCTGCGGCGCGAGTACTTTGGAACAGAAGAAGATGAAAGATATCAGTGATATACCGGCGTTGATGGGCGGGATGGGCAAGGCCGCGCGCGTTGCAGCGGCGAAACTGGCCTTTGCCACGGCGGAACGCAAGCATGCGGCGCTGATTGCGGCGGCGGATGCCGTCTGGGCGCGGCGGGCGGAGATTGTTGCCGCCAATGCCAAGGATTTGGACTACGGCCGTGACAAGGGGTTGAGCCCGGCGATGATGGACCGGCTGATGCTCGATGAGGACCGCATTCGCGGCATCGTCGACGGGCTGCGCGCGGTTGCCGAGCAGCGCGACCCGGTGGGCGAAGTGATCGCCGAATGGGACCGGCCGACGGGCCTGCACATTCAGCGCGTACGCACTCCGCTTGGCGTCGTGGGTGTCATCTATGAAAGCCGCCCGAATGTGACGGCGGATGCAGGCGCGCTTTGCCTGAAGTCGGGCAATGCGGTGATCCTGCGGGGCGGTTCGGAAAGTTTTCATTCCTCCCGCGCGATCCATGACTGTCTGGTGGAGGGGCTGCGCGCCGCGGCCTTGCCCGAGACGGCAATCCAGTTGGTGCCGACCCGCGACCGGGCGGCGGTGGCCGAGATGCTGCGAATGGTCGAACATATCGACGTGATCGTGCCGCGCGGCGGCAAGGGGCTGGTCGGGCTGGTGCAGAAAGAGGCCCGCGTGCCGGTCTTTGCCCATCTCGAAGGGATCTGTCACATCTATGTCGACAAGGACGCCGATCCCGAGAAAGCCCGCAAGGTGGTGCTGAACGCCAAGACGCGGCGGACGGGCATCTGTGGTTCTGCCGAATGCCTGCTGGTTCACAAGGACATCGCCGCAGGGCTTGGCCAGCAGATCGTCGATGATCTGAAGGCGGCGGGCGTGGAAGTCAGGGCCGAGGGTCTGAACGGCAACAAGCCCGCGCAAGCCGATGATTTCGGACGCGAATTCCTTGATATGATCATTGCCGCGAAAGTGGTGGAGGATATCGACGGCGCCATCGCCCATATTCGGCATTACGGGTCGAGCCATACCGAGGCGATCCTGACCGAGAATGACGCGGCGGCCGGGCGATTCTTCCAGCGCCTCGATTCAGCGATCCTGATGCGCAACGCCTCGACCCAGTTCGCCGATGGCGGCGAATTCGGCATGGGGGCCGAGATCGGCATCGCCACCGGCAAGATGCATGCGCGCGGACCGGTGGGGGCCGAGCAGCTGACCAGCTTCAAATACCTCGTGACCGGCGATGGCACGGTCCGGGCGTGAGCGAGCCGAGTGATGCCGAACTTGCCGCCCGCTACCGGCCGGTGATTGAAGCGGAATTGGCTGATCTTGGCCGGGCAACGGAGGCCACGAGCACCGACCGCAAGCCGGTTGAGCTGGACCAGCAAAGCGTCGGGCGGCTCAGCCGCATGGATGCGATGCAGGGGCAGGCCATGGCCGCGGCGGTCGAGGCCCGGCGCGGGCAGCGCCGGGTGGCCTTGCAGGCCGCTTTGCGACGTCTGGAAGAGGGCGAATTCGGCTGGTGCGCCGGTT
This sequence comes from Albidovulum sp., assembly GCF_049646345.1. Classification (GTDB taxonomy): domain Bacteria; phylum Pseudomonadota; class Alphaproteobacteria; order Rhodobacterales; family Rhodobacteraceae; genus Albidovulum. The sequence goes on from NZ_JBARVQ010000869.1 coordinate 6,855, forward strand.
GTGGCGGTTTCATCGGCACGGGGCGTCTGGATGTCGATCCGGTCGCGGTGATCTGTATCGCCTGCGCTCAGTAACTGATCGCAACCCGCCCGGTATCGGCTTCGACCGTCAGAGTGCGGCCACTGCGGCGGATTTCGTCGGGCAGCAGCGCGAACTGGACATGGGCTGCCGCGATTTCCGCGCCGGGCCCGGACCCGTCGAGGCGGGCCCAAAGCTCAGGCTCGATCTTCACGCGTTCTGCCTGCGCCTCGATCCGCCAGCGATCCGGCCGGGTCACGGTCACGCGCCCGCCATGGGGCAGGGCGGCTTCCATGCATTGCAGGGCCAGAAAGGCCAGTTTTACCTCGGTCCGGGGCGGGTTGTCCGCAACCTGCCAGTCGATGCTGAGCCGCCCGCCCCGGGTTGTGTCGTCAAGGATCGAGCGGATTTCATTGCGCGCCACGCCCTGACCCGGCGATGCCATCCCGTAGGCGATGCGGAAAAAGCGGATGCGGGCATTGGCATTCGCCACACTCTCGGAAATCAGCGTCATTTCCGGTCCCGGGGCGGTTCCGGACATCATCAGCAATTCTATCCCATTGCCGATTGCGCCGAGCGGGCTGATAAGGTCATGGCAGATACGCGAACCCAGAAGGGCCGTGAGGTCGTCTTTCGGGGCTGACAGCATAAAAATGTCCTTTTACCGGAGAAAGCGTCATGTTTGAGATTCTTGAGCCGGGAATGCTGGTGCGCCATCCGCAGCAAGAGGATTGGGGCCTTGGCCAGGTCCAATCGCGGATCGGTGCGAAGGTGACGGTCAATTTCGAGCATGCCGGGAAAGTCGTCCTCGACGGGACGCGCGTGGACCTGATAATCGTCATTGATGCAAGCACTACACCCAAAGGTTCCTACTAAAACCTACGCACAACCTATGGAATGTGTCAACGATGCCCCGTCTGTGGGTTCTGTTGCAAATGTTGCGGTCGCGCCCTAAAACCCGGGCAGAGCAGGAAACGCAGATTTCAAACGCTGGCGATGACCCCAGACACCACGCATCTTCAGGTCCGGCTGGCCGAAAGCGACGCCGATTTTCTTGCCGCGCAGCGGTTGCGGTACCGTGTCTTTGTCGAAGAGCTGGGCGGTGACGGGCCGCTTGTCGACCATGCCGCGCGGCTGGAACGGGATGAGTTCGATCCGGTCAATGATCATCTGATTCTGGTCGATGTCCGCCGGGATGCGGTCGCACTTGACCATGTCGTCGGCGTGTACCGGCTGTTGCGCGGCGATCGCGCGGCGGAATTCGGACGGTTCTACTGCGACGGCGAATACGATCTGGCACCCCTGAAGCGGTCGGGGCGCACATTGCTGGAACTGGGCCGGTCCTGTGTGGATGCGGAATATCGAGGCGGTCCGGCGATGTTTCTTCTGTGGAATGCGCTGGCCGACTATGTGCTGAAGAACGGGATCGAAGTGCTCTTTGGCGTGGCCAGTTTCCATGGCACCGATATCGAGACATTGAAAGTGCCGCTCTCCTGGCT
>NZ_JBARVQ010000870.1:0-2104 GCF_049646345.1 Albidovulum sp.
CCTTCATCCAGCGGCAACTGTTCCGCGGTCATATGCGTGCCGGATTGATCCGTCATTCGGGCGAGGTAGGCTGCCAGAGGGAGGTTGGAGACCTGGCGGACGAACCAAAGAATGCGCAGGACGAACCTGACCCTTGGCGAGGCTTTGCCACCTGCCGCCAGACGTTCCGCAAGCAGATGCTGAAGCCGTTCCCAATGGGTAGATATGCGGACACAGACAGGCCGTGCCTTCATCTCATAGCAATGCGCAGCCGTTATCCGTTGCAGCTCAGACACCCTGGCATTGAGCAAGTTGGGCTCCATCACCTCAATCGCCAGCCGGTCGGCATCGATATCGAGATGAAAGCAGCGGTCGGGAGGATAGACCAATATCCGTCCGCCGGACGCCCATGACAGGTCGGCAGACGCCGTGGTCACGCCTCGCCCGCCAACAGAATACGCCGGTCGGCGCGTTCGGTGATTTTCTCGTCATGGGCTGTATAAAGGATCGTCGTACCCGGCAGGGACTGCGTCAGCGTCACAAACAGGTGATCGCACGAGACGCCGTCCAGATAGGATGTCGGTTCATCGAGGATCAGCAGCGCAGGCTTGTTCTGAAGCGCCCTCAGGATCAGTACCTTCTGTTTCTGCCCGCCGGAAAGCGTCCCGGCCGGGCGCGTCAGATCGAAACAGGGCCAGCCAAGCAAAGCACAGAAACCGTCGCAGATGTCTTGCTGCTGCAGGCAAGACCCGTCCGGGTCGGCGACGAAAACATTCTCGCCTATGGAACGATCAAAGACCGTCACTTCCTGCGGTAGATAATGCAGGCTCGCATATCGCGGCCCGTCGACGTTTAGGGAACAGCTCAGTTCGCCCTGCCGGTAAGCGCCCGCAACGATTTTCAGAATCGTCGTCTTGCCTGCCCCATTCGGCGCCAGCAGCAAATGCACCTTACCCGCATAGAGCTTGAAGTCCTGATCCGGCAGGGCGGTGCCGTCGGAAAAGCGGATGTCACGGATCACAAACCGCGTAGATGTCCCCGGGGCAGGCAGGTCCGCATCGCGATCGACCACTGGCGACGGCGCTCCCGGCTCGCTCGGCACCTCGAATGTCCGGGCAATGCCGTAGCCTTCATGCATCGTCCGGAAAAAGAACGCGGCCGAGGTCAGCGGCAGGATGATCGCAGCCAGATAGAACATAAAGACCAATATCTGGCCGACATCCAACGCATCAGCATGAAAACGGGCGAGACTGAACAGGGCAACCGCGAACAGGACAATCCCGATGACCCCTGCCTGTAACGCGGCATAGGCCGCAATCGCCCGGTGGGCTGCATCGGCATCCAGGTGTTTTCGGCGGGCCATGGCATCGAAACGATCGATTTCGGCCTCGGCGAAACCGGCACCGAGGATCGCATTCAAGTTGGCAAGCTGATCAAGTACCGCTTCGTTGAACCGGAAATTGGTGGCAATCGCAGTCTGTATGCGGACCGTCATCGTCTGTGCAGCCATCATGTTTGCCGCGGCTGCCGCAGCCAGGATCGTGAATGTCAGCGCAAGGAATTCCCAACCCACCAAAAAAACGATCATCAGAGAGGAAAAGACCAGTTGCACGACCAGCATGAGCACATGATCGGCAAACCCGAAGATAAGCATCGTGAGGTCTTGTGCATAACGCGCCGTCGCTGTGACAATGTCAGCGACCGGCACCGCCTCGTGGAACCGCCGGTTCTCAAGCAATGCCGCCATTGTTGAACGGATCTTGCGGTTGCTCAGATCGACGACAGCAGTCCTGATCCGGTTCCTCAGGCTGTTCTCTGCCGCGCGATAACCGACGAACACCATCAGTGCCAACGCCAACGGCAGAACCACAACTGCGATTGGGCGTGTTTCGACAAAGGTCTTCAGATCGAGGGTAAGAATGGCAGGAACAAGAAGAAGGGCGATACGCGCGCTCAGCTGTAAGCCAAGGTAGCCATAGAAAAGGGGGCCGATGGCGCGGATGGATGCCAGGACGAAACCGGAATGGGTCAGAAAACTCGACACGTTTTACCTCTTCTCACGTCAAGCCCCGATATCTGGCGCATCAGGCTTCGCATGCGATTTCAAAACTACCCAGGGTAGTGT
>NZ_JBARVQ010000871.1:0-2944 GCF_049646345.1 Albidovulum sp.
GTCACGAGGTCCCGGATCAAGTCCGGGACTGCGTTGTCGGGTGGGTCAGAAGTCGAACTTCACGCCCTGCGCCAGTGGCAGTTGGGCCGAATAGTTGATCGTGTTCGTCTGCCGCCGCATATAGCCCTTCCAGGCGTCCGATCCGCTTTCGCGCCCGCCGCCCGTCTCCTTCTCGCCGCCGAAGGCGCCGCCGATCTCGGCGCCTGAGGGGCCGATATTGACGTTGGCGATGCCGCAGTCGGAACCGGCGGCCGACAGGAACGCTTCGGCCTCGCGCATGTTCAGCGTGAAGATGCACGACGAAAGCCCCTGCGGCACGTCGTTCTGGATGGCGATGGCTTCCTCCAGCGTTTCATAGCCCATGACGTAGAGGATCGGAGCAAAGGTCTCGGTCCGCACCGTAGCGGTCTGGCTCGGCATCTCGGCAATCGCCGGTTCGACATAGGCACCGCCCTGCGGCACGCCTTCGGTCACGGTCTTGCCGCCATGGACGGTGCCGCCTTCGGATGTCGCCTGAGCCAAGGCAGCCTGCATCCGGTCGCGCGAGGCATGGTCGATCAGCGGGCCGACCAGCGTCGTCCCCTGACGCGGATCGCCGATGGGCAGCGAGGCATAGGCCTTGGTCAGTTTCGCCACCAGATCATCCTTGATCGAGTTATGCGCGATCAGCCGCCGCAGCGTCGTGCAGCGCTGGCCCGCCGTGCCGACGGCGGAAAAGACGATCCCGCGCACCGCCATGTCGAGATCGGCAGAGGGCGCGACGATCATCGCATTGTTGCCGCCAAGTTCCAGGATCGGCCGCCCCCAGCGCCCCGCGACCTTGGGCCCGACGATACCGCCCATGCGGGTCGAGCCGGTGGCCGAGACGATCGGCACGTCCTGAGAATTCACCAGCGCCTCGCCGATGGCCGGGCCGCCGATGACCAGTTGCACCAGCCCCTTGGGCGCGTCGCCGAAGCGTTTCAACGCACGTTCCATGATCTTCATCGAGGCCATCGCGGTCAGCGGTGTTTTCTCGGACGGTTTCCAGATCACCGGATCGCCGCAGACGAGCGCGAGCGCGGTGTTCCACGACCAGACCGCGACGGGGAAGTTGAAGGCGGTGATGACGGCGCAAGGCCCCAAGGGGTGCCAGGTCTCCATCATCCGGTGGCCGGGCCGTTCCGAGGCGATGGTCAGCCCGTAGATCTGGCGCGAGAGGCCGACTGCGAAGTCGCAGATGTCGATCATCTCCTGCACCTCGCCGAGACCTTCTGAGGTGATCTTGCCCGCCTCCAGTGTCACCACAGCGCCAAGTTCGTCCTTGGCGGCGCGCAGTTCCTCACCCAAAAGCCGGATCAGTTCGCCCCGGCGCGGCGCAGGCACCGTGCGCCAGGCTTTGAACGCTTCCTGCGACCTGGCGATGATCTTCGCCATATCCGCCGGATCGGTTTCGCGCACGCGCGCCACTTCCGCCCCGTCGATGGGCGAATGCACGGCCAGCGCGCCGCCGGTCACTTCCGCTTCGGTCAGGCCCGCGGCCTTGATGATGTCATTGTGGCTCATGTCAGTCTCCCTTGGTGACGGTGCCGCGCTGATCGTCCATTCCCATGGAGATCAACACCGGCCCTTCCTGTTGCCGTTTATGAAAATCGCTCTTGGACCCCATGCTACGCCAATCGACGAGGATCAGCGACTGGGCCACCGCCCCGCCAAGCGTCGTGCCCGGCCCGGTGACGATAAAAAGATCGGGCGCGAATTCCCGCGCCGCGATCCTTATCGCATGGGTGAAGTCATAGGTCTCGGTCACCTGATGGCCGAGGGTGTAGTCCCAAAGTGCCTGGGTGTCGGTCGCACCGGGCCACCAGATCGCACCCCGTCCGTCGATCATCGGCAGCCTCGGCTGGCCAAAGAGCGAAGGTGAAAGCCGGGCCCGGCCACGCTCGGCGACCGAGGCCTGAAGGGACGAATGAAACGCCGCGTGATTGGCGAGCCGCATAGGGAAGCGGCCCTGCACCGGGGGCACTGCGTCCTCAAAGGCCTTAAGCCCCGCCTCATTCCCCGCCAGCACCAGCATGCCGCCAAGGTCGATGGAGAGCGTAAGCACATGATCCGCGCGGGCCGCAATGTCGCCGATCAGCGCCATCAGCTCGGCCTTCCGCCCCGGGTCAGGCCGCCAGTCCTCGCCCACGAAGGGGTAGATCAGCTGGCCGCCGATCAGCGCCTCCTGCATCAGCGTGCCCATGGTGTTGACCACCTCGAACCCGGCTTCCGCCGTCAACGCCCCGCCGCAGGCGAGCGCCGAATACCAGCCCATCGAATTGCCGGTCACCGCGACGATCTCGACCCTGTCGATGGCGCGGAAATCGCCCAAGGTCGCGGCGTAGATCAGCGCCGAAGCGTTGTCGCCACGGGTATGCTTTGCGACGGAGTAGCTCGCTGCGCCGTCGAGGGCTGACAAGGTTTCCTGCCCCAGCGCGCTGCGCGCGTTGTCGAATGAGCCAAGCAGCGCCCGGTCGCCGAAATGCCGCTTCAGATAGCCAAGCTCGGTCTTGGTATAGGTGCCCCGCCCTGGGCAGATGACTACGGCAGTCTTCATTTCGCCCCCCCGATCAGCGCCATTGCGGCATCAAAGATGCTGTCCGCCGACGGCATCGTCGCGGCATAGGCGGGGCCGGTGGCGATAAAGCTGTCCTCCGCCGTCAGTCGCGCTTTCGGCACATCGGTGCGTTCTGTGAAAAGCGCGATCAGCGCCTCTGCCACGCCGCCCGATCGGCGTGTCTCATCCACGATCAGGATACGCTTCGCACCCTTCACAGCATCCACCAGCGCGTCGGTGGGCAAAGGCGAGAGCCAGCGCATATCGATGACACGCGCCTCCACACCCGCTTCTGCCAGCCGCGTCTCGGCCTGCCGCGACAGATAGTAGCCGTTGGCATAGGTAACGATGGCAATATCCGTGCCG
>NZ_JBARVQ010000872.1:0-3779 GCF_049646345.1 Albidovulum sp.
GGCGATCCTCGTCCTCGTGGTCTCTGACAGCCCTGCCGCTTTTTATCTGGATGGGCGAGATCCTCTATCGAACCCGGCTGTCCGAGGACATGTTCCGGGGACTCTCACCCTGGATGGCGCGGCTGCCCGGGGGGCTTTTGCACACCAATGTGGTGGGCTGCACTGTCTTCGCCGCCGTCTCAGGTTCATCGGCGGCGACGCTGACAACGGTCGGTAAAATGTCCATCCCGGAACTGATGAAACGCAACTACCCTGAACCGATGGTAATCGGCACGCTTGCCGGGGCGGCGACGCTGGGCCTGATGATCCCGCCCTCGCTGACGCTGATCGTCTACGGCGTGACGATCAACGAAAGCATCTCCAAGCTCTTCATGGCGGGTATCTTCCCCGGGCTCGTGCTCGCCTCGATGTTCATGGGCTATATCGCGATATATTCGAAGCTGTCGTCCCGCTTCGAACCGACGCCGGAACCGGTGACGACCCTTGCCGAAAAGCTGAAAAACTCGCGCTTCCTGATCCCTGTTCTTTTGCTGATCACACTGGTGATCGGCTCCATGTATCTCGGCTTCGCGACCGCGACCGAGGCGGCGACCTTCGGGGTTCTGGGCGCCATGGCTCTGGCGGCAGCACAGGGCTCGCTCAACTGGCAGAGCGTGAAGGAAAGCCTGATGGGGGCAACGCGCACCTCGGCGATGATCGCGCTGATCCTTGCCGGGGCCGCGTTCCTGTCCTTGTCGATGGGCTTCACCGGCCTGCCGCGCGCGCTGGCCACATGGATCGGCTCGCTGGGGCTGACCAAGCTGGAACTGCTGATGGCGCTTCTCGTATTCTACATCGTGCTGGGCTGTTTCCTTGACGGTATCTCCTCGGTCGTTCTCACCATGGCGGTGGTGGAGCCGATGATCCGACAAGCGGGCATCGACATCATCTGGTTCGGCATCTTCATCGTCGTCGTGGTCGAGATGGCGCAGATCACCCCGCCCATCGGCTTCAACCTTTTCGTGCTGCAGGGCATGACCGGGCATGAGATGAACTTCATCTCCAAAGCGGCGATCCCGATGTTTCTGATCATGGTTGTGATGGTCTTTGTCCTGATCGCCTTTCCCGGTCTGGCGACATGGCTGCCGGAAAACATCATCCAGCGACCGGGCGGATAGAGGGGTGTGAGCCTGCCTGTCACAACCCTGACCCTCGCCGCACGGCATGGGCGGTTACTACTGATTGGCGGACTGATCGCGGGCGCGCTTATGCCCGCCCTCGCATCGGCATTGAAACCGTGGCTGCAGGAACTGGTGGCACTGCTTTTGTTCCTTGCCGCCTTGCGGGTCGGCCCTGACCGGGTCACAGGTTCGCTGCGCAGCGCAGGGTCGACGCTGGGTCTGACCCTGCTCTATCAACTGCTCCTCCCGCTCGCAGCCGCAATGCTTGTCCTTGTATGCGGCCTGGCCAATACGCCCGCCGCCCTGGCAGTCGTGCTGATGCTCTCGGCCCCGTCGATCTCGGGCAGCCCCAACCTCGCCATCCTGTCCGGCGCCGATCCCGCCCCGGCCTTTCGCCTGCTGATTGTCGGGACGGCCCTGTTGCCGCTGACCGTCCTGCCGGTGTTTCACGTCATGCCGATGCTGGGAAGCGGTGGGCAGGTCGTCCATTCCGCCGGGCGGCTTCTTCTGGTGATCGCTGGTGCGGCACTGGCCGCGTTCACCCTGCGCCGGACGATTCTGCGGCAGTTTGATGCGCGGGGCATCGCGGCGCTCGACGGCGCTTCGGCGCTGACCATGGCTGTCGTGGTCATAGGCCTGATGTCCGCAGTGGGTCCGGCCTTGCGAACAGCGCCCATCTCACTCCTGTTCTGGATCGGCTTCGCATTCCTGGTGAATTTCGGCTTTCAGATCGCGGCTGCGTTGCTGCTGCGCATTTCAGATGCGCCACAGGGGCTTCCTGCCAAAGCCATTGTCGCGGGGAACCGCAATATCGCGCTTTTCCTCGTAGCGCTGCCGCCCGCGACAACCGATCAACTGCTCATGTTCATCGGCTGCTACCAGATCCCGATGTATACGACACCGCTGGTGCTCTCGGCTTTCTACCGCCGCATGGCGCGCGGCTGAAACCTCACCGGCACAGACGTGTTACGTCGACACGACGTAATCCGTGATCCGCCCCCGAAAGTAGGTCTCGTACCCCGACGGATAGACATAGCCCACCTCACCCGTCGAGGGGATACGACGGTTGCCGATCCAGGCGTAGCCGCCAAACTGGCCACGCCAGTCATAACTCGCGAGGTTTCCGTCCGCATCGCGGGCCGGACGGCCAGAGGCTTCCATCCTGACAATGTCGCCTGTCGCATCGAAGCGGAAGGTCACGCGGGCTGTCCCCTCCTGCACGGTCATCCGCACTTCCGCGCTGTCCGGTCCTGTCACCCGCCATGCCAGATCGGGATTGCCCAGAATTGCATCCGGTGCCCAGGGCAGTTCGGCAAGATAGCGATAGGCTTCCCCCAACGTGACATCTGTGCCTTCCGCCTTGGCAATGGGAACGGTTCCGAACAACCAGACCTTCAGCCATCCTTCGGAACCGATATACGCATCGAGCACACGTATCCAAAACGGGGACGCACCGGTCTGGCGCGCCTCCCACAAAAACCCCGCCCGGCCCAAGGCCACGACCTGCCAGGCAAGGAAGGACCGGAATGCCCCGCCCTTTCGCACCCTGAGCTCTCCGGCCTGGTGAAAGGTCGCAACGCGGTTGGGTCGAACTGGGTCGGCCCCGTTGCGGCGGGCAAAATCAGCGACCATTGAGGGAAGTGCAGCCTCAACATCACGAACCGGCGTGCTGTCCTGCAGCCGGGCGGCCAGCCCCAGGACATGCGCACGGTGCCGACGGCCCGCCGTGACCTGCGCCACGATAAGGGCCAGAGACACCAGGACAAGCACATATAATGCTGTCTCCATTCCCTCCCCGGCGTTCAAACCACCCTGCGGTGATTATGACGGTGCAACGGACGTATTGCCAGCAGAGCATTGCGGGCTGAACGGTTTCCCGCCACTTTCTTGATATCCAAGAAACTGCTCAACGATTTTCGTGAAAGGTTTAGCTTGCCTTGCGAGGGGGTTCGGCGCTTCATGGATGAAGGGAGGCACGCGACATCCGCTTTACGCCGCATCGGGCGGGTGCGCAACTGGCCGGAAAGCAGAGAAGGCGGCGGGTTCATTCAATGAACGACATAGCGTTTCTCTTGAACGGAACGCCGGTGACTGTGTCGGGGGAAAGCCCGACCCGGACACTTCTGGATTGGCTGCGCGAAACGCGTGGCCTGACGGGAACAAAGGAAGGCTGCAATGAGGGCGATTGCGGCGCCTGTACCGTCATGGTGAGTGACGATCAGGGAAGCCGCGCACTGAATGCCTGCATCCTCTTCCTGCCGCAGCTGCACGGGCGCGCGGTGCGCACGGTCGAGGGCCTGACCGGCCCGAAGGGCGAGGTGCATCCGGTGCAGACGGCGATGGTCGAAAAGCATGGCAGCCAATGCGGCTTCTGCACGCCGGGTTTCGTCATGTCGATGGCGGCGGCGCAGAAGAACGGCGCGACCGATCATGACGATTACCTCGCGGGCAATCTCTGCCGCTGCACCGGCTATGCACCGATCATCCGCGCCGCAGAGGCTGCGGCGGAAGCGCTCGTGCCGGACTGGATGGCCGAGGATCTGGGGGCGTTGGTCGGGGATGACGCCCCCTTCGCGCCCGCGACATCGGATGCGCTGGCGGAATGGTACGAGGACCATC
>NZ_JBARVQ010000873.1:0-3089 GCF_049646345.1 Albidovulum sp.
GCCCGACCGAGACCACGATCATCAACACCGCCGAACCGCACCGGCCCGACAAGCCGGTCCTGTCCATCGGGCGGCCGACACCCAACAATACCGTCTATATCCTTGACGACGACCTGCGCCCCCTGCCCATCGGCGCGACGGGCGAGATGTGGGCGGGCGGCGATTGCGTTACGATGGGGTACCTCTCCAATCCGAAGCTGACGGCTGAGCGCTACCGGCCCGACCCGTTCCGCCCCGGCCACATGATGTTCCTCACCCGCGACCTTGGCCGCTGGACCGATACGGGCGAGCTGGAGCATTTCGGCCGCGTCGATGATCAGGTGAAGGTCCGGGGCTTCCGGGTCGAGCTTGACGGAGTGTCGCGCGCGCTGGAAGCGGCTGAGGGCTGCGCGCAAGCCGTCACGCTGAAATACGACGCCCGCAATCTGGTCAGCTTCATCTCCCCCGCCTCGGCCTGCCCGAAAGCGGCGGAACGGTCCGTGGCCGAGAAGCTGCCCTATTACTGCAAGCCCACCGTGATCCTGCCTCTTGCCACCCTGCCCCGCACCCCGCGCGGCAAGATCGACAAGCGGCTGCTTCTGTCGCTGGCGAAAGAGCATATCGAAGCCAATGGCGTAGAGGTGAACCAGTGACCACGGAGGCAACAAATTTCGAAACGCGCGGCGTCAACTGGCGACGCGTCACGCGACATCCGGCTCTGATGGAGTATCGTCGGTTGGTCTTTCTTGTGGCCGCCGTCAACCTCTGGATCTTTGCCGATGGCGTGTTGGACGGTCGATGGCTGACCGACGCTGGCTACGCGCTTGGCCAGATTGCCGACATGGCATTGATCAACCTCGCCATGGGCATGCTGATCCGTCAGCAACGGGTTGTGAACGCGCTTTTCTGGCTGGCCACGCGGATGCCTGTCAGCTGGCCGCTCTGGCTGCGCTGGTGGGCGGGCAAGGTCTTTCACTTCGGCGGGCTGCATTCGGGCGGCACGGTCACGGGCACGGTCTGGTTCGGCTTCCTGCTTTACGGCATGGCGGCGAACCGGCTTTCCGGCGAGGTCCTGCCCTCGGACCTGACGCTGGGGCTCAGCGCGACGATGCTGGGGCTGATGACCGTGATGATCGTCACCGCACTCGGCCCGATCCGCGCCCGGTTCCACAACCTCTTTGAAAAGGTGCACCGCTTCGTCGGCTGGACCGTGCTCGGTCTCTTCTGGGCACAGACCATATCAATCACCCGCGACATGGGCGGCGCGCTGACGGAAACACCCGCCTTCTGGGCGCTTAGCCTCATCACGCTCTCCGTCGCCTCGCCCTGGATGACGCTGAAACGGGTCAGGGTCGATACCGTCAAGCCCTCGGACCACGCGGTTTTGGCGCGGTTCGACTATGGCGACACGCCCTTTCCGGGCAGTTCCAATGCGATCAGCCTGACACCCTTCGGCGAATACCATTCCTTCGCGAATATCCCCGAACCGGACACGTCAGGCTACCGGCTGGCGATCAGTCGGGCGGGCGACTGGACGGGCCGGTTCATCGATACCCCGCCGTCCCATGTCTGGGTTAAGGGGATCACCACTTCAGGCGTCGCGCGGATCGAGGTTTTGTTCCGCAAGGTCGTCTATGTCGGCACCGGATCGGGCATCGGCCCCATCCTGCCGCATCTTCTGGCGGGCGAGGTGCCGAACCGGCTGATCTGGTCCACACGCTCCCCCCGAAAGACCTATGGCGAAGCGCTTGTGGATGAGATCGAGGCCCATACCGAGGCGCCGGTGATCTGGGACACCGACCGTCACGGCAAGCCCGACCTTTCCGCACTCGCTTTGCGCGCGGTGCGCGACAGCGGGGCCGAAGCGGTGATCGTGATCTCCAACCAGAAGCTTACCCGCAAGGTGGTGCATGACATGGAAAGCCTGGGCATCCCAGCCTATGGCGCAATCTGGGACAGCTGACATGTATGAGACGATTGACACCAGCGTCACCGGCCGGGTCGCGACGATCCGCTTCAACCGGCCAAAACAGCTGAACGCGCTGAATGCCCAGGTAGAGGCCGAGGTGCTTGATGCCGCCACGCGCTTTGATGCCGACCCGGAGATCGGCTGCCTGATTCTGACCGGCAATGACCGCGCCTTTGCCGCCGGGGCCGATATCGCCGAACTGGCGATGCAGACGCATGCGTCGATGCAGGCTGCCGACTTCTTCGCAGGCTGGGACCGGTTCGCCACCCTGCGCCTGCCGAAGGTCGCGGCGGTGGCGGGATACGCACTTGGCGGCGGCTGCGAGGTCGCGCTGATATGCGACGTGATCCTTGCCGCCGATACCGCCCGGTTCGGTCAGCCCGAGGTCAAGATCGGCTGTATTCCCGGCATCGGCGGCACTCAGCGACTGACCCGCATTGTCGGGCGGGCGCAGGCTATGGACATGATCCTGACCGGACGGATGATCGACGCAGAGGAAGCTTTGCGGATCGGACTCGTTAGCCGGGTGGTTCCCGCGAACGCGCTGGCGGAAACGGCGCAGGAGGTCGCCGCCACCATCGCGGGCTATCCGGCAGATATCGTCCAGATGGCGCGGGCGGCGGTGAACATGGCCGAGGAAACGCCGCTTCAGGCAGGACTGCGATACGAACGGCAGACCTATCACGCGCTCTACGGCCTGCCCGCCCAGCTCGAGGGCATGGCAGCTTTCCTTGACAAGCGCCCGCCGGTCTTCAACGGCGGGGCGGAACGGGACGCAGCGGCCTGACCGCCAAAGCACCACGTGACCAGTTCCCTTAGGACCGGACGCGCGCTCAGAGTTTCGAGGAAATCACACCCGTCGCAAACCCGCCCATGCGCAATTCGCCGAAAAGCCGCTGATACTCGATCTTCGGGCAGCGGTTCTGCACGACGGCAAGACCCGCCGCCCCGGCCCTGGCGGCGGCCTCGGCGTGCTCTACACCGATCTGCATCCAGATCGTCTTCAGGTCGGGCAGTTCTTCCATCGCCTGATCGACGATCGCGGGTACGGCGTCCGAACGGCGGAAAATATCGACCATGTCGACACCCGCGTCTTTCGGAATCGATGCCAGATCGGCATAGACCTTGCGACCAAGAATCT
>NZ_JBARVQ010000874.1:0-3227 GCF_049646345.1 Albidovulum sp.
CAAGGCGATCCAGCTTCACCCGCTGGTCTGTTCGGCCTTCAACGCCGATTTCGACGGCGACCAGATGGCTGTCCACGTGCCGCTCAGCCTTGAGGCGCAATTGGAATGCCGCGTCTTGATGATGTCCACGAACAACGTTCTGTCGCCTGCCAATGGTGCTCCGATCATTGTTCCGTCGCAGGATATGGTTCTGGGTCTCTACTACGTGTCGATGATGCGTGAAGGGATGCAGGGCGAAGGCATGATCTTTGCATCTGTCGACGAGGTGCAACATGCACTCGACGCAGGTGCAGTGCATCTGCATGCCAGGATCACCGCGCGCATTCCGCAGATCGACGCGGAAGGCAACGAGGTTCTCACACGGTTCGAGACGACCCCGGGCCGCGTGCGGCTGGGTGCGCTCCTGCCGCGGAACACCAAGGCGCCCTTCGAACTGGTGAACCGTCTTCTCCGCAAGAAGGACGTGCAGAACGTCATCGACACTGTCTACCGCTTCTGCGGTCAGAAAGAGTCGGTCATCTTCTGTGACCAGATCATGGGCATGGGTTTCCGTGAAGCCTTCAAGGCGGGCATTTCCTTCGGCAAGGATGACATGGTCATCCCGGATGAGAAGTGGACCATCGTCAACGAGGTCCGCGATCAGGTGAAGGAATTCGAACAGCAGTATATGGACGGTCTGATCACCCAGGGTGAGAAGTACAACAAGGTCGTCGATGCCTGGTCGAAATGTTCCGACGCCGTCGCCAACGCGATGATGGGCGAAATCTCGGCCGTGCGCATAGACGATGCGGGCGCCGAGAAGGAACCGAACTCTGTCTATATGATGGCGCATTCGGGTGCGCGGGGTTCGCCCGCGCAGATGAAGCAGCTTGGCGGTATGCGCGGTCTGATGGCCAAGCCGTCGGGCGAGATCATCGAAACGCCGATCATCTCGAACTTCAAGGAAGGTCTGACCGTTCTTGAATACTTCAACTCGACCCACGGCGCCCGGAAGGGTCTGGCCGATACCGCGCTCAAGACCGCGAACTCGGGCTACCTGACCCGCCGTCTCGTGGACGTGGCGCAGGATTGCATCGTGCGGATGCCCGATTGCGGCACCGAACGGGCGATCACGGCCTCGGCCGCCGTCAATGACGGGGAAGTCGTCTCGCCGCTTAGCGAGCGCATCCTTGGCCGGACCTCGGCCGATGACGTGCTGGTTCCGGGTTCGGACGAGGTGATCGTGCGGGCAGGCGAGCTGATCGACGAACGCAAGGCCGATGCCGTGGAAACGGCTGGTGTTGCTTCGGTCCGCATCCGCTCGGCCCTGACCTGCGAGGCCGAGGACGGCATCTGTGCGGCCTGCTACGGTCGTGACCTTGCCCGTGGTACCCAGGTCAATATCGGCGAGGCGGTCGGTATCATCGCCGCCCAGTCGATCGGTGAACCGGGCACCCAGCTGACGATGCGGACCTTCCACATCGGCGGCATTGCGCAAGGTGGCCAGCAGTCCTTCCAGGAAGCCAGCCAGGAAGGCAAGGTCGAGTTCCGCAATGCGATGCTTCTCGAAAATGCCAATGGCGAGATGATCGTCATGGGCCGGAGCATGCAGATCGCCATCATCGACGAGAACGATCAGGAACGGGCAGCCCACAAGGTCAGCTATGGTGCGAAGATCCACGTCAAGGACGGCGAAGTCGTCAAGCGTGGCGCCAAGCTCTACGAATGGGACCCCTATACCCTGCCGATCATCGCCGAAAAGGCGGGTGTGGCGAAATTCGTCGATCTCGTTTCGGGCATCTCGATCCGCGACGATACCGACGAAGCGACCGGCATGACCCAGAAGATCGTGACCGACTGGCGCACCGCGCCGAAGGGCAGCGATCTGAAGCCGGAGATTATCGTCATGGACCCGGCGACGGGCGAACCGATGCGCAGCGATGCGGGCAATCCGGTGACCTACCAGATGTCGGTCGATGCCATTCTGTCCATTGAAGACGGGCAGGAGATCAAGGCCGGTGACGTGGTCGCGCGTATCCCGCGCGAAGGTGCCAAGACCAAGGACATCACCGGGGGTCTGCCCCGCGTGGCGGAACTCTTTGAGGCCCGTCGTCCGAAGGACCACGCCATCATCGCCGAGATCGAGGGCTATGTCCGCTTCGGCAAGGACTACAAAAACAAGCGCCGGATCACTCTTGAGCCGGTCGACGAGTCCTTGCAGCCGGTCGAATACATGGTGCCGAAGGGCAAGCACATTCCGGTTCAGGAAGGTGATCATGTCCAGAAGGGTGACTACATCATGGACGGCAACCCGGCGCCGCATGACATCCTGCGCATCATGGGGATCGAGGCTCTGGCCGACTACCTCATCGACGAGGTGCAGGACGTCTACCGGCTTCAGGGCGTGAAGATCAACGATAAGCATATCGAGGTGATCGTCCGCCAGATGCTGCAGAAGATAGAAATTCTCGACTCTGGGGATTCAACGCTTCTGAAGGGCGAGAATGTCGACAAGTCGGAGTTCGACGAAGAGAACGACAAGGTCATCGCGCGCGGCGGCACCCCCGCCACGGGCGAGCCGGTGCTCCTTGGTATCACCAAGGCCTCGCTCCAGACCCGGTCGTTCATCTCGGCGGCGTCGTTCCAGGAAACCACGCGGGTTCTGACCGAGGCGTCGGTTCAGGGCAAGCGTGACCGTCTGGTCGGCCTTAAAGAGAACGTCATCGTCGGTCGTCTGATCCCGGCCGGTACCGGTGGGGCGACGATGCGCGTGCGCAAGATCGCCCATGACCGCGACCAGTCCGTGATCGAACAGCGCAAGGCCGAGGCCGAGCAGGCCGCCCAGCTTGCTGCGCCGATCGAGGAAGTTCTGGACGACGTGATCGACATCGACGCCGATGGCGGTCTCGTGGAGACTTACGAAAGCCGCGACTGACAAGAAGCTGCATGAAACGGATAAGCCCCCCGCCGCGGCGGGGGGCTTTTCTTTTGGTGAGCTGTGAAAGGCGGGACTTTGCTGCCATTCCCATGAGTCCAACGCGAGCCGGGTGGGCGCCTGCCCGTGGGGTGGCGAAGCAACCGAGGTTCAGGGCAGTTTATGGCCGCAAAGCCCCTCGTCCCTCATGCGAAGCGCGCGGCCTCATAAGCGCCAGCCCGCCGGGACGGGCAGGCGCTCGCCCGGCGCCTTCGGCTTGATTCCGGGCGAAAGGGGACAACCGCCAAGGTCCGCTCCGGTGAAGGTTTTCTGA